>JBJENM010000065.1:0-53788 GCA_051880175.1 Agathobacter sp.
TTTTTCATAGATTTTAGGTACTGGAAGAAAATCAACCGGCGAAATGATACAATTTGCCAATCAAGCATGAAGAACAAGCCGCTTTCGCTTGGAAAAAGTGTAACGGTACTAAATTCGTAAGTATTTGCTCATTAAGCGCCGGCGCATTTTAAACATTCTGATTTCAAATAGCAAAATTCATCCCAGGGAACACTTGCTTTATACTAGACAAATTATTTACTATTCATATGAATACATTTTTATATACTAAGTACATTTATAGACTCTTCTTCCAGTTCTTCAACAATATGTATCAAATCCTTGATAGACTCGCCGGTTCTGATTTTTTCTTTCAGCCTTTGCTCCACCTTTATGTAAGGAATCTGCTCCGGAATTACGCCGTCTGCCACCCCGGGATACTGGTTCTTTAGATTATCAATCAATATTTTTACGGTGTGTTTATTCAGAAGCTCCGAGTAATGCTCCTTGCAATAACCTTCAATTTTGGCAATCAGCTCCTGATAAAAGGCTTCGCTATTGGGTTTTGTAGAACCATTTAATATCTCCTTGTCGTATACCAGTACCCGGTACTGATCCTTGGCTAAGGCGCAGTTATCTCTGAATCGAATCATAGGTAACAGCATACCGTTTTCTCGTGCAAGACGTTTGCGGCTTTCCTGCACAGCAGGGGTTTTGAGACCATCACAAATGAGCGGAATCAGGCTTTCGGAAAATTCTACCATGATTGGATCAGAAATCAGATTCGATTTGATTTCCGTGTCATCGATGGAATTTCCATTCTCCACGACCTTTTCTGTAATTCCGAATAAGGTATCCGCATCAACACCCAGCACATTGCAGATCCCCTCAATAAGAGACACATCCGGCAGGCCATTTCCCCGTTCCCACTTGCTGACGGCTTGTGGTGTTACGCCCAATCTTGAGGCAAACTCTTCCTGCGTCATTTTTTTGTTCTGTCTGTATTGACAAATAATCTCACCTAAATCGCAACCCATAAAATATATCCTCCAATATTGATTTTATGTGTTTATCGTAACAGTAAACATGTAGCTCGTAAAACAACGTATTGTTGATAGCAGCTAAACGAAAAGGGGATATCCGGTGAAACTTATGCCTTCGGTGGCACGAGCCAGCCGGTATATTTTAGTACGGACTGATCATGGATATAGGACATCTGCTTTCTCCATTTCAGAGGAGGAATTCCCATGATTTCCGCAAAATGACGATTAAAGCTTGAGACGGAACGGAAACCCACCTCTTCTGATATATCAAGCACGGGCATCTCTGTTGTACGAAGAAGGACAGAAGCCTTTGAAATCCGAACATGTGTCAAATAGGAAAGAGGTCCTTCACCCATAATATTGGTAAAGGTTCTGCGAAAATGGGTCGGACTCATGTCACAGAGAGCTGCAAGGTCATCCATGGGAAAGTCCTGTGCGTAGTTGATACGAATATAATCCAACGCAGGTGCAATGACCAGAGAGTTGCTGGACTCCTCGATGGAAGAGACTTTCTTATTTGCCGCAGATTCGGAAAGATTCAGCAGCTTAATTAGAAGAGACAGAATCAAGCCCCTTACCAAAAACTGGTAATTATTATCCTTCTGCTTCAATTCATGAATAATCTGCACTACAAGCTGGTATAGGTCAGGATGATTGCCCCGGGGAAGAATCGCATAATAGTTGTGGATAAAATGGTGCAAAGAATCCTGATCGGTAAACAGGCTCATTGGAAAATACGGCGCCAGAAGCTCCTCGAAATCGATAAAAAGATAGGACCATTTGCTTGCGGTTCCGGGAGAAGAATAGGTGGTGTGGGAAATGTCGCTTCCAACGATGGTGATGTCTCCCTCGGAAAAATGATCGGTGGAGGACATAAATTCCATTGTGCCGCTGTCACTTTCACAGATTCCGATTTCCATACAATTATGAAAATGAAGTCTTCCGGATGGAACATCGGAGATTCGCCATTCCTCTCCGGATAACAGAAGAACCGGGAAAAAGGTCGGCAGGTTGTAATTCCGGTATTCAATGATTGCTTTTTTATGCTTTGCCATGAATAGATACCTCTATAATATAAGAATCAAAAAACAGACCAAAAATGCACAATGTGAAATTGGCATTTTTTTTAAGTTTAAAGTAGCAAAAAGGGAAACGAAATGGAGAAATAGTACTAAACGAGCAAAAAATAACCCGTAAAACGAAAATATCGTAAAGTTTCGAGAAAACGTTATAGTAATAGTGCACAAAATAAGAAGACTATAATAAGACAGATTATACAATATGGTTATGAAACTGAAAAATAAATGGACAAAAATGCACAGTATAAGTTGAAAAGAAATAGAGATGGACGTATAATGACTGTATAATACAATTAGATTTCGAGAGAAAGGGAGACGGGTTATGAAAGCAAAAAAAGCAAATATTAAACCTGGGGTAAAAACAACAACTTCCTGGAAAAGTGCAATGAAGAGAGATTGGCAATTATATCTGATGCTGCTTTTCCCTCTGGCAATGGTTTTTATTTTTAACTATGCCGCTTATCCGGGACTTCGAATGATTTTCATGAATTATAAAGTAATGAAAGGATATGCCGGAAGTGACTGGGTAGGCATGCAGAATTTCGTTACATTATTTACCAGTGCGGATTTCATGAGAGCATTAAAGAGCTCTATTGTATTTAACTTATTGGATTTATTACTTGGATTCCCAATGCCGATTATTCTGGCTTTGATGTTAAATGAGCTTCGCTTTAAGACCTTTAAGAAAGTGACGCAGACCGTTCTTTATCTTCCTCACTTCCTTTCATGGGCAGTAATCGGTTCCATTGCATATGCGATGTTCCGCCCTTCTACAGGACTTGTTAACATGGCACTGATGAAGTGGGGTGTGATTGAACAGGGAATTCCGTTCCTGACGGAAAAATGGCATTGGGCAGTCACCTATTTATTGATTAACGTATGGCAGACAATGGGATGGGGAACAATCCTCTACCTTGCAGCTATCACAAGTATCAGCGGCGAGCTTTATGAAGCAGCCATGATCGACGGAGCAACCAGATGGCAGAGAATGATCCACGTAACACTTCCGGGAATCAGAAGTACAATCGTAACACTTCTTATTATGAATCTTGGTAAGATCATGGGATCAAACCTGGAACGTCTGACAGCATTGGATAACGCGATGGTAAAAGATTTCTCTTACCAGTTGGCAGTATATATATACCAGTTCGGTTTGAAGAGCCAGCATTATTCGCTCGGTACTGCGGCGAACTTCTTCCAGTCGTTGGTTGGACTGGTACTGGTATTGATATCTGACCGGATAGCCAAGGCTCTTGGCGAAGACGGATTACTATAGGAGGTGGACGAAAATGGCAAAGAAAAAGAAAGAACTCGATGCTACCATGAATGATGGTTCCGGCGCTATTATGAAAGTCCATATCAGCGATGTTGTTATTATCGTTGTGATTACACTCCTTTGTCTGACCTGTATCATTCCTTTCTGGCATGTACTTGTAAAGTCTATTTCCGGAAACAGCTTTGTACAGGCAAAGGCAGTATTCCTTTGGCCGAAGGGTGTAACCTTTGATGCATACAAATCACTTTTTGAAGACGGAAGCCTTACATATTCCATGAAATACAGTGTATTTATCACTGCAGTATTTACATTACTTGGTATGCTGGTTTGTACCTGTGCAGCATATCCGCTTTCCAAAAAGAGATTAAAGGGAAGAAGCGTTATGACCTTCCTTTTGATGGTTCCTATGTATTTCTCAGCAGGACTTTTACCAACCTACCTTTTATATTTTAACTTGCACCTGATTGACAACTGGTGGGTACTTATTTTGCCGCTGATTTATTCTCCGTACAATATGCTTATTATGAAGAATAACTTCATGAGTAATATTCCGGATGAACTGGAGGAATCTGCATTCTTAGACGGAGCATCCAATTTCCAGATCCTTGGAAAGATTGTGCTTCCGCTATCAAAACCAATTCTTGCAACCTTGTCCTTGTTCTATGCGGTTGGTCGTTGGAATGCATATTCTGATAATATGTACTACATTACTTCGAACAAATTAAAGATGGCACAGTACAAACTATATGAGATGATCTTAAATGCCCAGGAAGCTGCACAGACGGCTCTCACCGAGGCAACGAACGTTACCTCTACTCCGGAAGTGCTTCAGGCAGCATCCATTATGTTTGTAACGATTCCGATCATTGTTATATATCCGTTCGTTCAGAAGTATTTTGTAAAAGGCACCATGGTTGGCGCTGTAAAGGGCTAATCGAAAAACTTATTAACCTTGGTAGTATTCCCGCATGGGGCGGGCATAACTATATAATCTATTTTAAGCGTAAAGCTAAAGGAGGAAAAATTTATGAAGAAGAATACTCTTCAGAAAGTATTGTCAGCATCCTTAGTTGGTGCTATGGCAGTTACTATGTTAGCAGGCTGTGGAAACAGCGAGACAGCTTCTGAGCCGGCAGAGAAGACTACAGAGTCAGCTCCAATCGCAGAAGTTGAGCAGGTTGAGGTTCAGGAAGAAGCAGGAATGGCTTCTTGGACACCATTTGAGAACACTGTAACATTACAGGTTCCTGTATATGACAGAGGTGGAGAGGTTGACGTAACTTCAAACTACTGGACAAACTGGATTCAGGAAAACTTCGGTGATGCTTACAACATCAATGTTGAGTACGTAGCAATCCCACGTGGAGATGTTCTGAATGCTTATGCAAACCTTGCAAACTCAGGATCCCTTCCAACAATCCTTATGGAGTATGACTTCCCGAAGCAGGCACAGTGGGCTGATGAAGGATATCTTCAGGAACTTGATTTAGACCAGCTTGCACAGATTGCACCTACCTACTATCAGATGATCGTAGATCAGGGAAATCTTCAGAACACCGCTCTTAACGGAGTAACCTATTTCGCTCTTGCTGAGAGACCATACTGGAACAATACATACAACTATGCAACCTTCTACCGTGCAGACTGGTTAGAGGAGCTTGGATTGAGCTATCCTACAACATTTGCTGAGAGCCTTGAAGTTTATAAGGCAATCAAGGATGCTGGACTTTGCGATTATCCGGCAGGTGGATCTAAGATTACAGGTGCTGGTGTTGACCAGAACTACGGCTTCAGAACCTATCCACAGGATGAGTATGAGTGGGCTACCACCGGTGACTATGCTATCCCGGCTCTTTCTACTGAAGCAAACAAGAAGTTAGTTAAGAGACAGAATCAGTTATTCAACGAAGGATACTTAAATCCAGAGTTCTATACAAGAGAAGCTACCGACAATGAGGCAGATTTCATTGCTGGAAAGTGCTTCGAGTACAGAGCATACATCGCTCCTTCTATCGCAGTTCTTGACTCCTTCTATGAGCAGAACCCAGATGGAAAGCTTGCAATCGCTGTTTGCCCAGGTCTTGTAGTTGATGACGAGGGCGTTTCTAACTCATATAGACCAAACAACAGCTTTGGTATGATGGTATCCTTCTCAGCTACTGCTTCTGAAGATGAAGTTAAGGCTGGTATGATGTACATGGAGTGGTTAATGCAGCCAGAAAACCTGTTCACATTCCAGTACGGATTTGAAGGAGAGACCTTCGATTATGTTGACGGACTTCCTGTAATGAGAGATCTTACCGGAACAGAGTACGCAATGGCTAACAACAA
The DNA here is from genome assembly GCA_051880175.1 of Agathobacter sp. Taxonomy (GTDB): domain Bacteria; phylum Bacillota; class Clostridia; order Lachnospirales; family Lachnospiraceae; genus Roseburia. The sequence continues at coordinate 5,688 of JBJENM010000065.1, forward strand.
CAAGGATTACTTCTGTATCGTAGTTGAGTCTAAGACTCTTGGCGAGATTGAGAAGGACGTTAAGTTAAATGCACCTGTTAACTATCCGGATAGCGATGATTTCTATACACAGTTGCTTGACAACTACAAGGGAATGGTTGCTATGGCTGATTCCGGCTATGTAAACTCTGACTGTAACTTCGCAGTTGTAATCTCTGCTCAGTCAGAATATCAGCAGGTACTTCTTGACAAGTACACAGAGTACAGAACAAAGCTTACCACCTGCTCTGCAGATGAGTTTGATGCTCTTTACGATCAGTACAGCCAGGAATACTTAGATGCTGGTTACCAGGCAATTATCGATGAAAGAGGAGAGGCATACAACAACGGATATACCTCTAAGCTTCCACAGTAATTACTTAAATAGGTAAAATTTATTTGCAGCCCTCCGGCTTTGGCTGGAGGGCTGTATTTAAAAAATGCAATATTTTTCTTGGAGCTCTCCTAAGAACTTTGCTATGAGAGTTTAAAGAAAAGTGTTGCAAAATACAAAAAGCAAACAAATCAAAGAGGAGAAAAAGATATGGCAGAACTTTCATTTAATCAAAAGCAGGTAGAGGAAGTGATTGATAAAATTGTAGAGCGTACCATGAAAATGGATCTCACATGGGATTGGCCATGCGGAGTAGCCTACTATGGAATCAGTAAAGCCTATGAGGTTACCGGAAATGAGAAATACCTAAACGTCATGAAGGAACGTGTGGATAAGTATATCCATGAAATCGGGCTTCCTTCTGTATGGACAGTAAATACCTGTGCTATGGGTCACTGCCTGATTACATTATATAATGCCACAAAGGACCAGACCTACATGGATATAATTATGAGCAAGGTGGAGTATCTTAGGAAAGATGCACTCCGCTTTGGAGACCATGTTTTGCAGCATACAGTATCCGCAAATAATGATTTTCCGGAGCAGTGCTGGTGTGACACTCTGTTTATGGCAGCCCTGTTTTTGCTTCGGGTTGGCGTCATGTTAAAGGATGCAGAAATCATCGACGATGCATTAAATCAGTATTATTGGCATATCCAGTACCTGCAGAACGAGGATACCGGATTCTGGTATCACGGATATGATAATATTCACAAGGACCATATGTCAGGATTTTACTGGGGACGGGCAAACTGCTGGGCAGCCTATACCATGGCTCAGGTAGGAAAAATCCTTCCGGAAGCATATCTGTATCCGCAGTTCTTAGAGATTGTGGGATCATTAAATGAGCTTTTGGGTTCTCTTAAGACCGTTCAGACAGAGAATGGATTATGGAGAACCATTCTGGATGATGAGGAAAGCTATGAAGAAATTTCAGCTTCCGCAGGTATTGCAGCAGCAATGATTGATAAGGGAAATCCACTTCATATCGAATATATTAATAAGGCAATCCAAGGCGTACTGGATAATGTTGCACCGGACGGAAGGGTTATGAATGTTTCCGGAGGAACGGCAGTTATGAAAGACCGTGACGGATACCGTAATATTTCCAAGAAATGGATTCAGGGATGGGGACAAGGAATGGCCCTTGCGTTATTTGCGGGAGCCCTTGATTATGCCAATACCCGCAGTGACGGAGCGTTATAAGATGCGTTTTTCCTTTGATGAAGAAAGAAGCGGATGCATATTTGTATCCAAAGATGACCTGTACTTAAAAAAGAAAAATCAAAATTACGGGTTTTTGACAGAAGAAAATCGTAATGCATATAAAGAACTTCAAATCGTAGAATTGAATCATGGAATGGAGCCCTCCTATTGGTGTCAGGACGAAATTCTGACAAGGATTTGTCAGGATGAAAAGGGTTGCTTTCTGGATTGGCAGAAGGATGGCGGGATGCCACTTACCTTTGTGCAGGAAGTACCAGAGGGAAATTATAAAGTCACGGTAGATTTGTGTGCAGCCCAGGAGGAAGAGGTATTCGTTTTCTTAGGTAGAAGAAGAATGATTTACCGTGAACATCTGCAGGCCGGGGAAACAGTGACGGTAAGCGGGCTTGTAAATGTATGCCCTGTGATTCCAAGAACCTACACGACGGCAATGGAAGATAAAACTGTTGATGTGACAGTAATCGGTAAAGGTGTCCATGTGTCTTTCATATGCATAGAGCCATGGGAGGGACGTACCCTGTATATTGCAGGTGACTCTACGGTGACCGACCAAAGCGCAGCATATCCCTATTACCCATGGAACAGTTATTGCGGATGGGGACAGATGCTATCCGCATATTTGAAGGAACAGATGGCAGTTTCGAACCATGCCCATTCAGGACTTACCACAGAAAGCTTTCGGACAGAAGGACATTATCAGGTGTTAATCAATCGAATCCAAAAGAACGATATCTGTCTGATTCAATTTGGTCATAATGATCAGAAATTAGTGGAGCTTAAGGCATACGAGGGATACAGAGATCGTATGCTGACCTATATATCAGAGATTAAGGAAAAGGGGGGAGTCCCGGTTATCGTGTCACCCCTTGCGAGAAACTCATGGCTGGTAAGCGGAGAGTACAACGATTTACTGGAGGAGTATGCAGAAGCCTGCAGGGACATCGCCGCAGAGCAACACATACCGTTCCTTGACTTACATCGGTTAAGTATGAATTTCGTAACCCGGCATGGAAGAGAGGATGCCAAAAGATTCTTTTTCCCTTCCGATTTTACACACAGCAATGATTATGGAGCATATTTGTTTGCGGGATATGTGTATGAAGAGATGAAAGCGACAGGGCTTTTGGAAGCAGAGCCTTATAAGCAGTGGATTCCGGCAGCCGTTTTCCCGGAAATTGTAATTCCAAAGGAATATGCAGACAAAAAGAATCCCTTTGATCAGAATCTGTTTGCAGATTTAGAAAGACCGGAGGATGCCCTGACCAGGGTGGAAGCCTTAGAGATGGTAATCCAGACCATGAAATTTTTTCCGACCAATGTGTACAACGATATGTTTGAGGATGTAATCGGTCATGAGACCTATGCGGGAACCGTGGAATGTGCCTGGCAGAATGGGTTGATTCCTAAGTCCATGATCTGCGATCATAAATTTCTGCCACAGAAAAAAGTGACCGGAGAAGAATTTATAACAATCCTTTTAAATGGTTACATGAGCAGAAAAACAATAGATGAAGCAGGGAAAGAGAAGTTAAAGGAAAAAGTTCTTTTGCAGGAAGAAATAAAGAGAAAAGATGCTGTAGAATTATGCAGACAAATGCAGATATAGGAGGAGCAACAGTTATGGTAGAAGAAAAGGGTAGTTTTACCCTGCCGGGAGAAGCCGGTTATGAACAACTGACACTTAAGATGGCAGAGAAATGGGGAGCGGATGTGATCCGTGATAGTGACGGAACCGTGTTATCGGATGAAATCACAAAAGCCGGATATGGCATTTATTCTACCATATGTATCATTCGTGACCATAATGAGTGGGCAAAAAAGCATATGGATAACCTACAGCAGAGTTTCCTTATGAGCCGCGGGGTTATGGCAAAGGATGAGATCCTTACCATCCACTTAATGGATGGATATTTTGAAGAACAGTTTGTCGTAAACAGCAGTGAAGATTCCGTGAAATATTGGGAGGTCTATGACCGGACTGCAAACGTAAAGGTGCCAAATGAAAAGTGGAACTTCGAGCCGGAAGCAGGTAATGTATTTATCCAGGGAGCAATTCCCTTCCATAATTATACGGTAAACTTTCTGGCATATCGTATCTGGGAAGAAATTTCCATGTACAATCATGTGACAAACAACTGGAATAAAGAGCATTTGATGCCAATCGATCCAAGAAGCAAAGAAGCCCAGAATTATATGTATAAGTGGATGGAGGACTGGTGTAAGAGCCATCCGGACACAACGGTTGTCCGTTTTACCTCCATGTTCTACAATTTTGTATGGATTTGGGGAAGTGATGAGAGAAACAGAAATCTCTTTTCGGACTGGGGTTCCTATGATTTTACGGTAAGCCCAAAGGCATTGGATGATTTTGAAAAGGAATACGGATATGCCCTTACCTCAGAGGATTTTATCAATCAGGGAAAGCTACATGTAACCCATATGCCGGCAGGCAAAAAGCAGAGAGATTACATGGAATTTACCAATCGGTTTGTGGTTGAATTCGGTAAGCAGCTTGTGGAACTGGTACACCGCTATGGCAAGAAGGCATATGTATTTTATGACGATAGCTGGATTGGCGTAGAGCCATACAGTGAGCATTTTGAAGAATTTGGTTTTGATGGACTGATCAAGTGTGTATTCTCAGGATATGAGGCAAGACTTTGCGCAAATGCAAAGGTAGAAACTCACGAACTGCGTCTGCATCCGTATCTTTTCCCGGTAGGACTTGGTGGAGCACCAACCTTTATGGAGGGTGGAAATCCAACTCTTGACGCAAAAAATTACTGGATCAGTATCCGAAGAGCGCTGCTTCGCCAGCCGGTAGACCGCCTTGGTCTTGGCGGATATCTGCATTTGACAGAGAATTTCCCGGATTTTCAGGATTATATTGAAGAGCTTATGAAGGAATTTCGTAAGGTGAAGGCAATGCACGCAGATGGTGGTGTATATACATTGCCATGTAAGGTCGCTGTTCTTCACAGCTGGGGAAAACTTCGTTCTTGGAGCTTATCCGGACATTTCCATGAGACCTACATGCATACCCTGATTCACATTAATGAGGCTCTTTCCGGACTTCCGGTGGATGTTTCCTTCATTGATTTTAATGATGTAAAGAACGGAGTCCTGAAGGATGTGGATATTGTAATCAATGCCGGACGTGCAGGAACTGCATGGAGTGGCGGAGATGCATGGAAAGATGCGGCTCTTGTGGCAACGCTTCAGAAATGGGTTTATGAAGGCGGCGTATTGATTGGTGTGGAAGACCCATCTGCAGTAGAAGGATATGATACCTACTTTAGAATGGCTTCTGTACTGGGTATTGATAAGGATACCGGCGCGAAGGTATGCCACGGAAGATGGCAGTTTGATGTGGATGAGAAGACAAAGGAAGTGATATTCCCACAGGGAGCAGATGTTCCGGCAGCAGCCAATCTGTATCTTACCGATCCGGATGCAAAGGTTCTGGTGGAAAAAGACGGTATTCCGGTTGCGGTAGTCCACGATTTTGGAAAGGGGAAGGGTGTTTACCTCTCCAAATTTGAGAAGAACAACGCAAACAACCGTATGCTTCTAAATCTGATGCTGTATGCAATGGGCATGGATCTGGATCAGAAGTTTTTGACAAGCCACCCGGATGCAGAGTGTGCATATTATCCGGCAAGTAAGAAGCTTGTTGTAATCAACGATAGCGACAAGGCACTTACCACAACGGTAAAAACCAATAACGGTATCAAGGAATTCTTCTTAAATCCGTTTGAAACCCAGATTGTAGATGAATAAGTTTCTTTTCATAAAAGCCTTTTCGGAATTGTTACAAACGAAAGTGGGTTCTGATTCAAATATGCAAATTCATTCAGGAACACAATTCCGAAATGAAAACTTAATAGAAATAATGGAAGGAGAAAAAAGCCATGGTAAAGGGATTTAAAATGAAGCTGTATCCTGGTCAGGAGGCAGAGTATGAGAAGCGCCATAATGAGTTATGGCAGGAAATGAAAGACATGATTCATGAGCACGGTGGAAAAAATTACACCATCTTTTTGGATAAGGAGACATTAACGTTATTCGGATATATTGAGATTGAGGACGAAGAGCTCTGGGCAAAGGGCGCCGATACTGCCATCAATCGTAAATGGTGGGATTTCATGGCGGACATTATGGAGACGAATCCGGACAACAGCCCGGTATCTATCGATCTAAAGCCATTGTTCCATTTAGATTAAAATGTGAAAAGAGAATGGATAGTGTGGGAACATACTATCCATTTTCTGCTTATACTTGTAGAGGGACAGCAATATGAAATTTATAGGTTCTACACTAAATAAAAACGAAATAGAAATTACTCCGTCAGAGGGGAAAAATCCTGTGAGCTTAGCACTTAAGAACGTGAAGCTTACCGCAAGCTATGATGACGGAAGCAGTAAGGAATATAAAATCCGGTGGGATGCAGGGGAAGTGGAGGCACTAGCTGACGTGAAGAACGGCAGGGTGCAGCTTCATGGGCAGGTCGTTTTCCCGGAATATGATAAAGTGCTGGTGGAAGAGCGGGCCGATCCATACATTCTTCTGGCGGAGGATGGTTGGTACTATTTTACCGCCTCCTATCCGGTAAGGGGAACCAAAGAAAACAAAGCAGGAATCGGATACGACCGGATTGTACTTCGCCGGTCAAGGACGATTCAGGGACTGAAAGAAGCCGAGGAGGTTACCATCTGGCACCAGAAGGACTCTAAGCGGTTACATCGCTATATATGGGCTCCGGAGCTGCATAAGATCGGTGAAAGCTACTATATTCTTTTTACGGGAAGTGTTGACCCGGAAAATGTATGGAGCATCCGCCCTCATATGTTAAAATGTGTTGGGAAGAATCTGATGGACCCTAAGAGCTGGTATACCGAGGATGAGTCCAATCTCTATCGACTGACAGAGAAAGAGGACTTAAAGGGGGAGGGAAGAACCTTTGTACCTTTTAGTGATTTTTCACTGGATATGACCTGCTTTGAAAATAAAGGGAGATGGTATCTGATCTGGGCACAAAAGGGGGAGGATCAGATGTCGGATTTATTCCTTGCGGAAATTGATCCAAAGAAGCCCTGGGAGATTATCTCAAAACCGATGCTGTTGACCAATCCGGAATATGACTGGGAAATGCGTGGCGGCGTAAAGGTGGATGAGGGTCCTTCGGTATTAAAGCATGGGGATAAGCTCTTTGTAGCTTTTTCTGCCTCTGCCACGGATTATACCTACTGTGTAGGCATGCTGATGGCAGACTGCAATGCCGATTTACTGGATAAGAAAAGCTGGAAGAAATTTGATCATCCTTTTTTAAGGAGTGAAGACTTTGTGGATCAATGCGGACCCGGTCATAATTCCTTTACAAAGGATGAAAACGGAAATGACGTGCTGGTATATCATGCGAGACCGTTTCAATGCTCCAATGCCCAGGATGCAGAGGGGCATTACGGGGAGTGTGAGTATGTGGAACCCGGAAAGAATCCGCTTTCCGATCCCTGCAGACACGCCAGGGCAAAAGCCATTCAGTTTGATGAAAAAGGAATCCCGGTACTTCATATGACACCGGAGGAAGAACTGCCGGAGAGTGCAAGAAAGGTAGAATTATGGGTGACAATACAATAGAGACAGGTGGATACCTCTTTGTTACATTTACAGATGGAAGAGAGGATGGAGAACAGATTTACTTTGCAATCAGTAAAGATGGATTACATTATAAGGATTTGAATGATGGCAATCCAATTCTAATATCTGATATTGGGGAAATGGGAGCAAGAGATCCATTTATCATACGGGACGTGTGGAATCCTTCTCATTTTTACCTGATTGCTACGGATCTTAGAATTGCAAATGGAAAAGGCTGGGACGTTGCCCAATATGCAGGAAGTAAAAGCCTACTAATCTGGGAGTCAGAGGATCTGATCAATTGGACGAAGGTTAGAAGCGTGGAAATTGGCGTAAAAGAGGCCGGTTGCGTGTGGGCGCCGGAGGCAATCTATGACAAAACAAGGGATTCATATCTGGTATTTTTCGCTTCCATGGTAAAGCTTGAGGGGGACGAAAATGCAAAGCAGAGAATTTATGCCACCTATACCAAGGACTTCAAAGAGTTTACAACACCAAAGATTTATATTGAGCGGGAAAATCATGTCATCGATACCACCATTATTTTTGATGGAAAGACGTATTACCGGTTCTCCAAGGATGAAACGGATAAGGTGATCACCTTGGATAAGGGAACAGATCTTATGGGAGAATTTGTAAGTGTGCCGTCGGAAACGCTGCAAAATCTCTATGGCGTGGAGGGCCCGGAATGCTATTATTTAAATGACCGGAAAATGTGGTGCCTGATTGTGGACCGCTTTGCCACCCAAAAGGGATATCTTCCGATTTTGTGCGAAAATCTGGACAAGGGAGAGCTTGCAATTTTAGAAGAGGGAAGCTATGACCTTGGAGGAATCAAAAAGCGCCATGGAGGAATCATTCCGATTTCAGAAGAAGAGTACCTTCGATTAGAGAAGCGGTATATGCAAAGTTAAGGAGGAGTTTTATGAAGCTTGGGGTTCGTGCCCATGATTATGGGAAGCATGAGGTAGAGGTTCTTGCGGATATTTTAAAGAAAGAAGGCTATGAGGCAGCGCAGATCGCGATTCCAAGATCCTTTGCCGGAGTGGAAAGCTTTGAGGATATAAATGAAGATCTGCTTTATCGTATGAAGGAAGCCTTTGAAGCAAGAAACATAGAAATTGCAGTATTAAGCTGCTATCAGGACCTTGGAAATCCGGATGATGAGATTCGAAAAAAGGCAGTGGATACCTTTAAAAAGTGTTTGTATTACAGCAAACTGGTGGGAGCCCGGCTGGTAGGATCTGAGACCTCCTACGCCCATCTTACCAAGCTTCAGAAGCATATCTGGTTTCCCTATATGATGGACAGCTTAAAGCGCCTTACTGAGGAGGCGGAAAAACAGGATGTATGGATGGCAATCGAGCCGGTTGCCTGGCATCCCCTTGAGGACGTGGAGACCACATTGGAGGTGCTTCATGAGCTAAACAGCGATCATGTGAAGCTGATTTTTGATATGGCAAATGTGCTGGAGAGACCGGCTGAAATCAACCAGCCGGCATATTGGGAAAAATGCTTCTCCATGATTGGCGATTACATCGAGACCATTCATCTGAAAGATTTTACCGTTGGACCGAAGGGAGAATACCAGCCGAAGCTTTTGGGTGAGGGTGTCATGGACTACAGCGTATTTTCCGAATGGCTTAAGACGCGGCCGGATATGCCTGTGATGCGGGAGGAGATGGATCCTGCTACCGCAGCGCATGACCTCGCATTTATGCGCTCTTTGAAGGGATAATAGAATATCAAATTTGAAGAAGAAATTCCGACCGGCAGATACCAAAATCTCTTTAAACAGTATAAAATGAATGGAGAATTTAGATGAGAGTGTTTGATAAATATACATTTAATATTATAAGCAAAGTTGAGTTTAAGGATACAAAAAAGTATATTGATGCAATGCTGAATGAACTGGGACTGAGTTATAGAAATGTTTCTTTTTCCTATGAGGGATATAAGACAAAGATTGAGTCTGTAATTGAAAAATATCCGAATCTCTCCAAATACTGTTATGAGTATGTACTATTTAAAAGGAATGTTCTTACAAGTTTTAAACCTAATTGGAGAAATGGAGAGATTTATGCTGAACAGGAAGATTGGAATTCTTTATTCGAAATTGTGTCAAAATGTCCAAGAGAGATGAATATTTTTCCAACTTTGGTTCTGGATCAGATTGATTGGTATGGAGAAGGTGTAAAAGAGACCGCCTTGAAAGCTTTAGAGGGAACAGAAGGGGAAGCAGAGATTTATTATCCTTGGATCGCGATAAATAGTCAAATTATTTTGTTGGGAAAATATAACTATGAAAATAGGCGCAATGTTGTGCAGGTGATAGTAGAAGCTACGGTTGAAGGACAAAGTGAACCGAGAAATACGACAGATATTATAAAGAAACTGGAAACCTATTTGGGAACTCCGGTCAGTTCTGAGAGAATATGCAGATACTCTATGGAGGAAGAAGAGAATTACAGAGAAAAGAAAAAAGAATGTGAGAGATTATTATATGAAAGAATAGAGAATTTTTATCCAAGAAAAAGAGATGTCAAATTTGACAAGGTAGAGTTTATTCCTAACTTGGCAGATAAAAAGAAGATCAAGGATGCGTTTAAGGGAACAGGTTTTGAAATGGGTGACCGAAAAAGACTGATTCCTGGTATGAATCGAGTTCTATGCAAGGATTCTCATAATCATCAATATGAGATACTGTTTGACAGAACACAAAATTCACCAGATTATTTTTATTGGTATGTCAAAATAGAAGGTCATAATTTCTTGATAAATTCAGGCCAGAATACAATGTATGCTTCTTCGGAAAATGAAGCAAGGGAAAAATTATCGATGATTGCGAAATTCTGTACAGATTTTGTGGCAGAATTTGATAAAACGTTAGTAGATAATTTTGGGGCTACACCAGAATGGTATTTTTATAAAGGAGAATAGAAAAAATGTATACTGCAGCAGCGAACAGATATGAAACTATGAAATATCGCAGATGCGGAGCAAGCGGACTCATGCTTCCGGAGGTTTCTCTTGGGCTTTGGCATAATTTTGGGGATACCGGAAATTACGAGAATATGAAGCAGATGTGTTTTACCGCATTTGATCATGGAATTACACATTTTGACCTTGCAAATAATTATGGTCCCGAGCCGGGAAGCGCCGAGCGCAATTTCGGAAAGATTGTAAAGGAAGAAATGTCCGCATACCGGGATGAGATGATCATCAGCACAAAGGCAGGATATGGCATGTGGGATGGGCCTTATGGTGATTGGGGAAGCAGAAAGTACCTGATTGCCAGCATAGATCAGAGCTTAAAGAGAATGGGACTGGAATATGTAGATATTTTCTACCATCACAGAATGGACCCGGAAACACCCTTAGAGGAGACCATGGAGGCACTGGCACAGATCGTTCGAAGCGGAAAAGCCCTGTATGTTGGAATCTCGAATTATACGGGAGAGAAAATGGAGCAGGCAAAGACCATATTGGATGAGCTGCACTGCCCGTTTGTGATCAATCAGAACAGGTATAATATGTTAGACAGAACCATCGAACAGAATGGATTAAAGGATGCGGCGGCAAAGAATCAGGTGGGACTGATCTGTTTTTCTCCGCTGGCGCAGGGGCTGTTATCCGACCGCTATCTGAACGGAATTCCGGAGGACAGCCGGATTCATACAGACGGAAGATTCTTAAAGGCAGAAACCGTGGAAGAAAAAACAGGACAGCTTCTGAAATTAAATGAGATTGCACAAAAACGTGGAGAAACCCTATCCCAGATGGCTCTAAAATGGATTCTGAAGGATGGTATTGTAACAAGTGTGTTAATCGGAGCAAGCCGCCCGGAACAGATTCTTACAAACCTTGGAGTCCTTCATAGTCCGGAATTTACAGAGGATGAATTAAAACAGATTGATGCAATTGTGGAGGCAAAATGATGAAACCATTATTTTATAACGGAAAAGAAAAATGTCTTACCTTCAGTTATGATGACGGAGTGACACAGGACCGCAGACTGGTAGAGTTGTTTAATAAGTATCAGGTTCGGGGAACCTTTAATCTGGACTCCGGATGCTTTGGAAAGCAGGCAAAGGCCAACGGAAATTTCATCAAAGAAACCACACATAACAAAATTGAAGAAAGTGAAGTGGCCGAACTATATAAAGGCCATGAGGTTGCGGTTCACACGATTTCCCATCCGAATCTGGTGTATTTGAATAAGGATGCCATCCGCTATGAGGTCATGGAGGATCGGAAAAATCTGGAGCGTCTGGTAGGCTACCCGGTTACCGGAATGGCCTATCCCTTCGGCACTTATGATGATACGGTGATATCTGTCCTGAAGGAATGCGGCATCCACTATAGCCGCACTACGGTGGCCACCAAAACGCTTGGTGTTCCAAGAGACTTTATGACCTGGCATCCGAGCTGCCATTTCGGCGATGATATGATGGAGGTGTTAATCACCCGTTTCTTAAAGGATAAAACGGAGCAGAGCCACTATAACTATCAGAAGCTTTTGTACATCTGGGGACATTCCTACGAGCTGGACGGACACGAGACCTGGGAGCTTATGGAGGAAACCTTAAAAAGACTGTCCGGACAGCCGGATGTGTGGTACGCAACGAACATTGAGATTTTCTTCTACCAGCAGGCCTTACAGAATCTGGAGTATAGCGCGGATAGGACCATGATTAAGAATCCATCCGCAATGCCGGTATGGCTTTCGGTGGATGGTAAGACCGTAGAAATCAAAGCAGGGGAAACCTATATCTCAGGATAGGATTTTCTGCGATATTGTAAGGGAGATACTCCCACCATCTTTTTGAATGCGGTGCAAAAGATGCTTTCGCAGGAAAAACCGCATGCAAAACAAATATCTTTTACCGGCAGAGCCGTGTTCATGAGCATATATTTGGCGGCGCCAATCCGCGTCTGAAGAAGGTACTCATGAGGGGTGAAGCCGGTTTCTTTTTTGAAACGGCGGATAAAATGGTAAGAACTTAGATGTGCAAGCTGCGCAAGGTACGGAATGGTAATATCCTCCTGATACGACTCATTGATATAGGAACGGATCTCATCAAAAACAGAAGTATTCTCTTGATCCTTTTCGGAAGAATGTAAAAGGAACAGGGTGAGGATGTCGGAAAGCAGCTTGGAAAGCTCCGCCTCACGGATCGGCATACTATGCGCAAAGATGTCATAGAGCTTTTGCATATGGGAGTAAGCAGGAAATCCATCCAAAAGCATAAAATGATTTCCGAGTTTTTCCATTATCAGATTATAGTAGGAGCGGGCCTGAGGTCCGTCAAAATGAATCCAAAGACAGTCACAGGTGCAGTTTGTAAAGTATTCATGAGGGCGATAGCAGTCAAGGAGGACAAAACTATCCGCATTTGCAGTAAAAGTCTGTGAATCGATGCAAAAATTCATGGAGCCGGAGCGGATGTATAAAAGAAGAAAGCTGTCAAAGGAGCTGCGCCTCTGATGATATCCCGGTTCGTAAACGAAGTGCCCGATGGCAATGGGATAAAAGAATGTTTCCTTCCCAATCAGGCTGGGGGTGTAGTTATAGTAATTGGAAGAGCTGTGAACAAATGATTCGCAAGATTTCAAAATGATGCTCCTTTCTTATATAGAACATTATAATGATTAAGACAAACGATGGAAAGCAATTTTTCTAAATAAACGGATACTTTTTCTCATTCATAATCTTAGGACTGAGTGCTATATTTACATTAATTAGAAATCCCCTTACGGGAAAGTGCTCCTAAGAATGAATTTTGCTATTTGCATCAGAACGTTTAAAAAGCGTCGGCACTTAATGAGCAATTTATTGCGAATTTAGTACCGCTACGCTTTTTACAAGCGGGAGCGGGTTCTGAATCGAATATGCAAATTCATTGAGAAGTAGTTTCCCGAAAGGGAGGAATAAGAAATGCATTTGAAAAGGGAGGCTGCTATGGAAGAAGTAAAGGTATGGGAAGAGGTCGTTGTGATACCGACCTATGAGATTGGGGAAGCCGAGAAAAATCCGATTTTTCTGGACAAGCGAGTGTATCAGGGAAGCTCGGGAAAGGTGTATCCATATCCCACCATTGAGAAAATAGAGGATGAGAAAAAAGATAAGGAATACCACGCGGTTTTTCTGGAAAATGAATATCTGAAAATCATGATTCTTCCGGAGCTGGGAGGAAGAATTCAAAGAGCCTACGACAAGACAAACGGTTATGATTTTGTGTACTATAATCAGGTAATCAAGCCGGCTCTTGTAGGACTGACGGGACCGTGGATTTCCGGCGGAATTGAGTTTAACTGGCCGCAGCACCACAGACCAACCACGTTTTTACCGGTGGATTACAGTCTTTTTGAAAATGAGGATGGAAGTAAAACCGTCATGTGCCATGATGTGGATCAGATGTACGGAACAAAAGGGATTACAAAATTTACCCTTTATCCGGGAAAAGCATATATCGAGATTACCGGACAGCTTTATAACCGTACCCCGATGCCGCAGACCTTCCTGTGGTGGGCAAATCCTGCGGTGTCGGTGAATGACTATACCCAGTCGATTTTTCCACCGGATGTTCATGCGGTGATGGATCATGGAAAGCGGGATGTGTCCAGGTTCCCCATTGCCACCGGCGTATATTATAAAAAGGATTACAGCGAGGGTGTGGATATCTCCCGCTATAAAAACATTCCGGTTCCCACCAGCTACATGGCGGAAAAGTCCGATTACAATTTTGTCGGGGGCTATGATTATCAAAAGGAGGCAGGAATCCTTCATGTGGCAGACCATCACATTTCTCCGGGGAAAAAGCAATGGACCTGGGGAAACGGGGATTTCGGAAAAGCCTGGGATCGGAATCTGACGGATGAGGACGGCCCGTATGTGGAGCTTATGACCGGTGTCTATACGGATAATCAGCCGGATTTTACCTGGTTAAAGCCCTATGAGGAGAAGACCTTTAACCAGTATTTCATGCCCTACAAGGCGGTGGGGCAGGTAAAAAATGCAACCATTGATGCCGCGGTGAATCTCGAGGTAACAGAAAAGACGGTGCGGATCATTGTATATGCCACCGGCGTACATCAGGCAGAGGTTCTTCTGCATTATGAAGGAAAAGAGATCTACAAAAAAGAACAGCAGATTTCTCCCACAGAAATTTTTGAGGATGAGATTGCAGCAGTCATAGAGGATGAGACTAAGCTTACCGTTTCTGTAATGGAGGGGGATAAGGAACTGGTCTCCTACACAAAGAAGAAGCAGGAGATTGAAAAACTCCCGGACCCGGCAGAAGCCATTGGGGAACCAAAGACCATCCAAACCAATGAGGAGCTGTATCTGGCCGGTTTACATATCGAGCAGTACCGCCATGCCACATATCTGCCTGATCCGTATTATCTGGAAGGATTAAAGCGGGACCCGGGAGATATCCGGATCAATAATGCCTATGGAATGCTGCTTTTCAGACGGGGCTGTTTTTTGGAGGCAAAGAACTATTTTAAAAAGGCCATTGAACGGCTTACAAAGCGAAATCCGAATCCTTATGACAGCGAGGCATACTATAATCTTGGACTTACAAATTTTTATCTTGGAGAAAAGGAAGAAGCCTATGACGCTTTCTTTAAGGCAACCTGGAGCAACGAGCAGCAGGAGATGAGCTTCTACTATCTGGCTGCCATTGACACAGAAAACAAGGCCTATGACCATGCCTTGGAAATGGTGGAGAAAGCTCTTGTGAAAAATGCCCACAACATCAAGGCAAGAGCGCTTCGGGCCTATCTTCTGCGAAAGATGGGAAAAACAGAGGAGGCAAAGCGTGCAGTATCCGAGAACTTAAAAATCGATCCCTTTGATTTTATGAGCCGCTATGAGCAGATTCTTCTGGAAGCTGCTCCGGGAGGAATGGAGACTAAGGAGGCTTTGCAAAAGAAGGAAGCCTTACGCAATCTGATGCGTGATTTTTATCCAAACTATTTGATGATCGCAAGAGATTATGCGGAGTTTGGGGCATACGAGGAGGCGATTCAAATTCTTACGCTCTGTAAGGATGAATCACCGCTTATTGCATATTATAAAGCTTTTTATCTGCATAAGCTGGGAGAGGAAGCTAAGGCAGAACAATGGATTCATATCGCAGAACAGACCGACTCTTCTTACTGCTTCCCAAATAAGCTGGAGGATATAGCGGTGCTAAACTATGCCATAGACCGGTATGATGCAGGAATGGCGGCCTATTATCTCGGAAATCTTTATTTTGATAAGCTGCAGTGGAAGCGCTCCATCACCCTGTGGGAGATGGCAAAGGAGCAGTATCCGGGATTTGCCACGGTGCATCGTAACCTTGCCCTGGCATATTACAACAAGCTCTCCGATAAGGAGGCAGCAAAAAAAGAACTGGAAAAGGCCTTTGAACTGAACATGGAGGATGCCCGTGTGTTCTTAGAGTTGGACCAGCTGTATAAGAAGTTAAATTATACCTTCAGGGAGCGGCTGTTAAACTACGAACTACACCAAGAGGTGGTAGAAAAACGGGATGATCTTTTTGTGGAATACATTACCCTTTGTAATATGGTGGGAGAACATAAAAGAGCCTATGAGCTTTGTATGAGCCGTCATTTTCATGCCTGGGAAGGCGGGGAAGGAAAGGTTACCACCCAGTATGTACTGGCGCTTCTTTCCCTTGCAAAAGAAGCTCTTCAAAGACAGGAGCCGCAAAAGGCAGAGGAATTGCTGAAAAAGGCACTTGTGTATCCCGAAAATCTGGGTGAAGGAAAGCTGGAGGGAACAAAGGATAATCACATTTTTTATCATCTGGGACTTGCATGTAAAATGCAGGGAAAGACCAGGGAGGCAGAACATTATTTTGAACTTGCCACAATAGGGACTGACGAACCGGCGGGAATGATGTATTATAATGATCAGCCGGCAGATATGATTATGTATCAGGGGCTGGCGAAAAAAGAGCTGGGAGCAGAAGCCCAGAGTAAAGCCAGATTCTACCGGCTCATCGACTATGGTGAAAAACACTTGTGGGACGAAATGAAAATCGAATATTTTGCTGTCTCACTCCCGGAGTTTATGATCTTTGATGAGGACTATACAACCAGAAACAAAGCCCATTGCTATTATCTGATGGCACTGGGAAATCTTGGACTCGGCAACCGCAAAAAAGCAAGGGAGTTTTTACATTTGGCACTGGACTTAGAACCATCCCACATGATGGCAACCATGTATTTGAAAGAAGTAGAATAGAAGCAGAAAAAGGAAAGCCGCCTGTTTTTGCAGGCGGCTGGATGTGATGTTGGAGGAAGTCATGAAGTATCAGTTTAAGGAGTATCAGAAATCTAAAATCAAACGGGGACATCTTCATATGGGAGGCAGCAATCCCTCCGGTGAGACCATAGATGTGAACAGCTTGTATTTTGAAAGGAATGGAAAACCCTGGATCGGAGCAATGGGGGAGTACCATTTTTCCAGAGATAAGCGGGAAAACTGGCATAGGGAGCTATGCAAAATGAAGGCAGGCGGAATCGGGGTGATCTCCACCTACCTCTTTTGGAACTATCACGAAGAAGAAGAGGGAATCTTTGATTTTTCCGGCAACCAGGATATTCGTGCATTTATCGAAGAGTGCAGGAATTTAGGGCTCGATCTGGTGCTTCGCCTCGGACCGTGGTCCCATGGGGAGGCGAGAAACGGAGGATTTCCGGACTGGCTGCTTGAAAAAGAGTATACTCTTCGTGATACAAATGAAGGCTTTATGAATCAGGTGAAGATATACTGGACGAAAATCTATGAGCAGGTGGATGGGCTGTTCTACGATCAGGGAGGCAATATCATTGCAATCCAGATTGAGAACGAATGTGTGGATAACGCGGATTATATTGCTGCTTTAAAGGAACTGGCATTAGAGATAGGATTCCGTGCACCAATATATACCGCTACCGGATGGAATCGGCCGGACGGAGCAAGGCTTCCCCTTAAGGAAGTACTTCCCGTATTTGGCGGTTACGTGGAATATCCCTGGGAGCCACATACAGATTTGCTCCCTCCATCCATGCATTTCTTTTTTCAGCCAATGCGAAATGAAGGGGCAGTCGGAGCTGATTTAAGGGAGATTACAGAGTTTGGCGATTCCCTGATTCCGCCGGTTGGACGGCTGCCTTATGAGGACTTTCCATTTGCGACCTGTGAGATGGGGGGAGGAATCGAAAGCACCCACCACAGAAGATCCATCATTGATCCATTTGATGTATATGCGGCATCCCTCATTAAGCTGGGCTGCGGGAACAATCTGATCGGATATTACATGTATCACGGAGGCCAGCATAAGCTGGGTAAATTCCATGCCTTAAATGAGGACAAGCAGTGCGGCTATCCCAACGATTATCCAACGATTTCCTATGATTTTCAGGCTCCGATCTCGGAGTTTGGAGAAATCCGGGAGCATTATCGTCTGTTTAATCTACTCAATCTGTTTGTTGCGGACTTTGGGGATGTGCTTGCTCCTATGGAGTATGTTGCTGCAAAAGAGTTTGTGGAAAGGGATGATTGTACATCCCTGCGCTACAGCATGCGAACCGACGGAAAAAGCGGATTTGTGTTTATCAATCATCACCAGAGGCACACTCCGATAGCGGATATCAAGGATGTTGTCATAGACACAGGAAGTGCGGTATTTCCGCCCATTGATGTATGTGGAAAGGTCTGCTTCTTTATGCCATTTTATATGGAATGTGGAACAGAAACGATAAAGACTGCAACAGCCCAGCCGCTTTGCAAGGTGGGAAACACCTACTATTTTATCGAGATTCCGGGGGTAAAGGCCCACTTTGAATTTGAAGACGGAAGCGTGTTAGAGCCACATGCAGGAAAGATTGATGGATTTAAAAAGGGGAAAATGACCTTTGTTCTTCTGACCTGGGATCAGGCCAGATATGCAAGAAAACTAAACGGAAAGTTGTGCTTGGGAGATGGACAGGATCTGTATTTAGACCATGGTGAGGTAAAACGTATTTCACCATCCAAGACGGTAGAGCTAAAGAGAGAGTCCTGCGGAGCACCCTTTGCATTAAAGTATGACTATGAGCTTTCCATTGGAGGGCAGCGGCAAAGAAGCTGGTATAAGCTAAGGGTGGATACGGCAGAGGGCTTTGTGGAAATCCCGGATGTCTGCGACGCAGCGCAGGTTTATGCGAACGGGGAATTGGTGGCAGATGAATTTTATCATGGAAGTATCTGGAGACTCCCCGCAAGTCTCATTTATGGAAAAGAAGCATATCTGGTTACCTCAGAAATGAAGGATGATTTTTACAGGGAGTTTTAGAAGATAAGGGGGATTTTTATGGAACAAATATTATCATTAGCCGGGAACTGGCGCTATAAAACAGATGAGCAGGATGTGGGAATCTCACAGGCATACTATAAGCAGGTGTTTCCGGAGAGTACCTTTGTGCTTCCGGGTTCCACCTGTGACAATAAAATCGGGGTAAAAAAAGAATATTACGACAGCTACTGCAAGGAAGCGGTTCGTGCACCCATCGAACGGTATGAGTACATCGCACCACTCTGGCTGCAGAAAGAGATCGATGTACCGGATTCCTTTGAGGGGAAGAGCATCCGACTGTCCTTGGAGCGGGTGAATATATCCTCCATGCTTTGGATTGACGGGGTACAGATCGGACGGGAAATCATTGATCTGTCTGCACCTCACATCTATGATCTGACCGGCAAGCTTTCGGCAGGAAAGCATACTCTTACGATTCGAATTGATAATCGAAATCTTGTCAGCATGTATGAGATGGCAAGCGGATATTCGGTGGATACCCAGGGGTACTGGAACGGTGTTATCGGTAAGTTACAGCTTGTTGCACAGGAGATGTTACATATTGACCGGGCAGAAATTTTCCCGAATGCGGACGGAATAAAGGTTCGCCTTGTTACCGCAAGTAACCAGCATATTCCGTTGGAGGAGGAAGAGGCTTATGTTACGCTTTGCCTAATTGACCCGGATGGAAAAGAACAGGAAGAATTAACAAAAAAAATTACCGCCTGGACCTCGAAGCAGACAGATTACTTTTTCTATCCGGTAAAAAATATCCGCTTGTGGGATGAGTTTCATCCGGACTTATACAGGCTACAGATAACCTTAGCAGACAAGGATAAAAATGTAACGGATGAAAAAATGTTTTCCTTTGGAATGCGTTATCTTTCGGTAGAGGAGAAGCAGTTTCGCCTGAACGGACAGGGGTTATCCCTTCGGGGAACCATAGACTGTGCGCAGTTTCCGATTACGGGATATCCGCCGACAGATGAGGAGTTCTGGAAAAAGCGCCTGCTTGCCATCAAGGAGTACGGAATCAATCATATCCGTTTTCATGCATGGTGTCCCCCTGAGGCAGCATTTGCGGCAGCAGACGAAGTAGGAATGTACTATTCCATCGAAATGCCACTGTGGTTAAATCGGGATGTCTGCGGGATCGAATTCGGGGATGACCCGGTGCATCGTGACTATTATATGCGGCAGATGTACACTATCCTAAAATCCTACGGAAATCATCCAAGCTTCTTTTTGTTTTCAAACGGAAATGAGAATATTGGAGACTTTGAGACCTTGGAGGATATTCTTCGGGCTGCGAAAAGCTATGATGACCGCCACCTGTACACCATGACCTCAAACTTTGATCATCCCATGTCGCCATATGAAGATTATTTCAGTGCTTTTCGCGCGTATCACAACATGGCACGTATCCAGGATTTGCAGGATGAGGTAGCAAAAGACACCGGGCTGTGTTATGATAAAGCGGTATCAGATGTTCCGGCGCCGATTGTTACCTTTGAAGTAGGTCAGTATTGTGTCTATCCGGATGTGGATATCATCGAGGATTATAATGGGAATATGTTACCGGTCAACTTCGATGTTATCCGAAAGGAAATGAAGGCAAAAGGCGTTTACGACAGAAAGGAAGACTATATAAAAGCTTCCGGGGATCTGGCAGTAAAGCTTTACAAGGAAGATATAGAAGCGGTCCTTCGGACAAAGGGAATGGGAGGATTTGAGCTTCTGTCCCTTACGGATTACACAGGACAAAGCACCGCAACCATAGGTGTGTTGGATGTTGTTGCAAGAAGTAAGGGTGTTGTTACACCGCAGGAGTGGAGATGCTTTTGCGGGCCTGTAGTTCCATTATGGAATGCGAAACGAATCTACACCTGCGAGGAAGAGATTTGTGCAAAGCTTTCCCTTTACAATTTTGGACAGGAAGAGATAGAAAAACCGCTGTTTCGGGTAAAACTGTACCGGGTAAAGAACGATGGGACAAAAGAAATCTTCTATGAAGAAAATACGACGGCATCTGAAATCAAAATTCCGTTACAGAGCATCACAAAAGCAGCACAGCTTTTGGTTACGGTAGCGGTGGAGGAGTTTGTAAACAGCTGGAGAATCTTTGTATATCCGAAGGAAAACGAAGAGGAAACCCTGTCTGTGATACGGACAAAAGAGGAGTTAGATCAGGTTATTGAAAATGGAGGAAAGGCGGTTGCCGACATCCGCCTTATGGGGAATACCATAGAGGGAAGCTTCATCCCGGTATTCTGGTCTCCGGTACATTTTCCATCGAAAAAACCCTGTGGTGCAATCATTGATGAAATGCATCCGGTTTTTGGGGAGTTTCCTACCGGAAAGTATCCGGACTATCAGTGGAAGGAGCTTTTAGAAAAATCAGTAGCACTTGATTTGACGAAGCAGATGAATATCACTCCGATTATGGAGTTTGTCCCAAATTATGTGGACAATACAAGGAATGCACTTCTGTTTGAAAGGAAAATAGGAGAGGCAACCATCGTTTTCTGCGGCTTTGACTTAAGTGGGTCTGATGTGGTGACGGGACAGCTTAAGAAGAGCCTAAAGAGCTATCTTGCCACGAAGTAAGAACTGTAGTAGGAGGCTCATAAGAGAAAGGAAGTTGTGGTATGCCGGATGGAATCGGATTTAAGGAAGGCGTAAAAATCGAAAAAGAAAAATGGGCAAAGATGAATGCCAAACAACGATGGTCTTATTTTCAGACCTATTACCTGAAATGGGTCATTGCAATCATTTTGATCATTGCAGCATTAGTAAGCATAACCGTAAGTGTTATCAAAGGGAAAAAGACCGAGAACCTGTTTGAGGGTGCGTTGGTAAACACTTACATCTCAACAGAGGGAGAGAACTATCTGGGAGATGGGTATTTGGAACACCTCGGAACCGGTAAGTACAGAAAGGTATATTTAAATACCTCCATGAACATTAGTGTGGATGATGAAAATCTGGACCAGTACATGTATGCAAACCGCGTAAAGCTGATGTCGCTTATGGCAGCTCAGGAGCTGGACTATATGATTGTGTCTGAAGAGGCACTTCAAAATCTGGAAGCGGGGGATACCTATGCGGATCTTACGACCTGTCTTTCCGAAGAACTGATGGAGGAGCTGTCAGATTATATTGAGTACGCACAGCATGATGAGACCATGGAGGAGTATCCTGCGGCGATTCGAATTACGGACAGCTATCTGGTAAAGGAATATCAGCTTTCGCCAAAGGACTGTTATCTTGTTTTTATATCAAACAGCAAGCGGTTAGACAGGGCGGAGGATTTTGTAACATATATTTATTGGGGAGAATAAGGAATGGTTACGCAAAACATAACATTAGAGGTTGAAAAGAGGGCAAATGAGATCAGTCCTCTTCTGTATGGAATTTTTTTTGAGGATATTAATTATGCAGGGGATGGAGGGCTTTACGCCGAACTGATTGCAAATCGCTCCTTTGCTTACTATGACAAGGACGAACAGGAGGATCTGCATGCCCTGGGGTGGAAGACCACGAAAGGAGCAGATCTTACGGTTGCAAAGTCCGAGGGGGCAGGCAATTTTGGTGCATACATTGGAACCTTTTTGGGACAGGCCCAAAGTGCATTGTACAATGAGGGATTTTGTCAGGAGGGGTTCTACGCAAAGGAGGGGGAAGAATATCTTCTGACCTGTTTTGCAAGAAGCAAAAAGCCGGTTCATCTGTGCGCAAAGCTTTGCAGGGCTTTGACTGAGGAGGGAACCTTATCTGCAGAGGATATCGGAAAGACAGAATTTGTGGTGGATTCCGACAACTGGAAGAAGCTGGAAATCACCATCCGATGTCAAGAATCTGCAAGCCATGCGGTCTTTTCCATCTGGCTACAGGAAGACGCAGAAGTAGAGTTTACCTACATTTCCCTGTTTCCCTCAGATACCTTTATGGGCCGGAAAAACGGAATGCGAAAGGATCTTGGAGAGAAGCTTAAGGCACTTTCTCCGAAATTCATGCGTTTTCCGGGAGGATGTATTGTGGAAGGAAGAAGCTTCCTCAATATGTACAACTGGAAGGAAACCATCGGAGAACCCTGGGAGCGAAGAACAAACTGGAACCGGTGGCAGCTGGAGGAGTATCAGCAGGAAGGAAGGCATTCCAAGGACTATTTTCAGTCCTATGGAATCGGATTTTATGAATATTTTCAGCTGTGTGAGGATATTGGAGCAGCCCCGGTGCCTGTGATCAACTGCGGCATGACCTGTCAGTGGCACGAAGGACTTCTTGCTCCAATGGATGAGCTGATGCCATTCATCCAGGACGCCCTTGATCTGGTAGAGTTTGCAAATGGCGATGAGACTACAAAATGGGGTGGCCTTCGGGCGAAGATGGGCCATAAAGAACCTTTTGGACTACAGTTCATCGGCATTGGAAACGAACAGTGGGGACCGGATTACTTTGCGCGGTATGAAGCCTTTGAAAAGGTCTTTTCAGAACGTTGCCCACAGATTAAGCTGATTACCAGCGCAGGCTGGGACAGCGAGGGAGAAGATTTCGACTATGCATACTCCTGGATGGAAAAGAACAAAGAAAAGGCCTATGCGGTAGATGAGCACTTTTATAAATCACCGGAATGGTTTTTATCGAATATACACCGATATGATTCCTATGACAGAACCCTTCCAAAGGTCTTTGCAGGAGAGTATGCGGCACATACCTCCTCCGAGATTCCGAAGCGTAGGAATAATTTTTATGCAGCACTTTGTGAAGCAGCATTTTTAACCGGAGTAGAGAAAAATGCGGACCATGTGATCATGAGCTGCTACGCGCCGCTTTTTGCAAGAGAAGGGCATCAGCAGTGGCAGCCGGATTTGATCTGGTTTGACCAAAAGCAGTCTTACGGAAGTCCAAGCTATTATGTGCAAAAGCTGTTTTCTGAGCATACAGGCACGGTTTCCCTTGCAATGAATCAGGCAATGCTAAAGGAATTGGAGCAAAAGGGAATCTATATGTCAGCATCCCTTAATGAGAAAAAAAATTGTGTGTATGTAAAGCTGGTAAATTTGTCCAACGAAGAGCAGCGCATTTCTGTTTCTCTGGATGAAAAGGGAAGCGCACATGGATACTTTATAGAAGGAGAACCTCTGGACGAAAATTCCTTTGAAGAACCGGAAAGAATCTGTATCCGCCAGAGAGAGGTGGCACTTTCTGAACTAAAATTATCCAAAGCCTGTGTATGCGTTCTGGAAATGTGCGTATAAAGGAGCGACCCATGGAATTTTATAAGATGAATGCAAAAATTCTTCCGGAAGTCAATTTTGTGGACAAGACAGAGATCGGGCCGCCCTATGTGCATCGAAAACGAAAAGCCCATGAACAGATCATGTATGTGATTAAATCCGGGGAAATGCATTTGTTGGAGGATGGAATACCCCTCAATCTGACCGCCGGGGATGTATGCATACTGGATGGGGAACGGACCCACGAGGGAGTTGATGCAACGACCTGCAGTTATTACTATGTGCATTTTAAGCATGAGGATATGCAACTGGTTTCGGTGGAGGAGGATGAGGAAATCTATCGAAAACAGTATCAGAGAAGAAAGCGGGATTTAAGTCTGTATTATGTGTCCTATGGTGGATATGACGAGAGTATTTACTATCTTCCCCGGCATTTTAACATTCCAAATGTAAATGACCAGGTATATCTGAATGAGCTTTTGGAGCGGGCAATCCTGGATGATTACAGTGCATATGAAAATCATAAGGTTATGGTGTCCCTGCGATTGCAGGAAGCCTTAATCTGGATTTCCAGATGGTATATTACCAGTATGCATGACCGGGTTGACGGAAAGGTTCCCGTAAGCCGGCAGTGCGCAAGAGAGCTTTTAGAATGGATGAACCGCTGCTATGCCGAGGAAATCACAAGTACCCGGATCGAAAAGGAATTCTCCTGCAATTTTGATTATTTGAACCGTGTCTTTAAAAAGATGACCGGTCAGACCATTTTTCAAAGACTGACAGATATCCGCATTGAGCATGCCAAACGTCTGATGGAGCAGAGCAATATGCACAGCAAGGTCATAGGAATGAGGGTGGGGTATCCGGATGAATATTATTTCAGTCGTGTGTTCAAACAGCATGTGGGAATGTCTCCCACCGCCTATGCCGACTCCTTTATGAAGGATCAAAAAAGTCGCTATTAGATAAAGATGAGTGTTTTAGGCTATTGTTTTAACCTCCGTTTTTTATTACGATCAAAAAAAGTAATAAAAGACGGAGGTTTTTTATGGATAAACAGACGATAAGCATCAATCAAAACTGGAGATTTCACTATGGAGAATGTGAGGAGGCTTTTTACAAGGGATGGGATGACAGCAACTTTCGGGAGGTGACCCTGCCTCATGACTGGTCGGTGGAACTGCCCTTTGAGAGGAACAATTCCAGCGGAACCGGCTATCTGTCCGGGGGAATCGGATGGTATCGCCTTCATATCAAGCTCCCGAAGGAATATGAGGGAAAGCATATCCTATTATGCTTTGACGGAATCTATAAAAACAGTCAGGTATGGATCAACAGCTACAATTTGGGAAAACATCCCAACGGCTACACCCCGGTATGCTATGACATCTCAAAATTTGCATGCTTTGGGGAGGAGGAAAATGTCATTGCGGTGAAGGTGACCCACACAGATATTGCAGACTCCAGATGGTTTACCGGCAGTGGAATCACGAGATGCGCGGCGATTCTTGTGGAAGAGAATGTTCATCCAAAGCAGGACGGAATTTATCTATATACAACATCTGTACAGGAGAAATCCGCAACCTTTACGATTCACCATGAGCTTGTAAATGATACAAAGAAAAGCAGCGAAGTGTCTGTGAATTTTACACTTTTTGATGAAGACAAAAAAGTGGTGTGGACGAAGGATGACAATGTTATTCTGGAACACAGCGAAGAGAAGGTGTGTGAAATTGAGGGACAGATCGAGTCTCCAATGTTATGGGATGTACAAAATCCATATCTGTACACCTTAAGAACAACCTACCGGGTGGGAGATGACTCCTATGTTTGTGATGAGCAGAAGGTTGGTCTTCGCAGCGCCTTTTTTGATGCAGACAAGGGATTTTTCTTAAACGGAAAATCCGTGAAACTAAAGGGAGTCTGTGTGCATCACGATGCGGGAGCGCTGGGGGCGGCAGTCACACCGGAAGTCTGGGAGAGAAGGCTTGCCATACTGAAGGAGTGCGGCTGTAATGCAATTCGGTGCAGTCATAATCCGCATATGCCACAGCTTTATGACCTCTGTGACCAGATGGGATTTTTGATGATGGATGAGGCCTTCGATGAATGGGAATGTCCAAAGAACAAATGGTCCACCGGCCATAATGTGTATCCTCCGAAGCATCAGGGATATGCAGAGGATTTTCCGGAATGGCATGAAAGGGATCTGCGGGCGATGGTGCGCCGGGACCGCAGACATCCATCTGTGATTTTGTGGAGCATTGGAAACGAAATTGATTATCCGAATGATCCATACTGCCATCCATCCTTTGATACCATGACCGGAAACAACGATGCCAATAAACCAAAGGCAGAGCGACTGTACGATCCGAACAAGCCGAACGCAGAGCGCATGGTGGAGCTTGCGAAGGAACTGTCCTCCCTTGTAAAAGAAGAGGACAAGAGCAGACCGGTTACAATGGCGCTTGCTTTCCCGGAGCTTTCGGCAAAGCTTGGCATATTTGAGGCGTTGGATGTGGCAGGATACAATTACAAAGAACATCTATACGAAGAGGACCATGCTGCCTATCCAAAGACACCGATTACCGGAAGTGAGAATGGGCATGGATACAGGGAATGGCTGTCTGTCAAAGAGAATGATTACATGAGCGGGCAGTTTTTATGGACCGGAATCGACTATCTGGGAGAGGCGCAGGGCTGGCCAATCCATGGATCGGCGGCCGGACTTCTGACGCTGGCCGGTTACAAAAAGCATCGGTTCTTAGCAAGAAAATCCTACTGGTGCAAGGAACCTGTGCTTGAGATGGCAACAAGAATTGCAGAGGATCTGGACAATGAGTGGAAGCCTTGTTTTTCATCCTGGAATTATGAGAAAGGGCAGCAGATTCTTGTGAAATGCTTTTCAAATCTACCGAAGGTGGTTTTGTATCTGAACGGAAAAGAAATCGCAAGCCAGATGGGACAAAACGAGGACGGTGTGTATGCGTTTACGCTTGATTTTGAAGCGGGAAGTCTTCTGGCAGTGGGCTATGATTTGGATGGAAAAGAACAGAAAAGGGCTATTCTTGTAACAGCGGGGAAGGCAGCAGACCTTGTAACATCTGTATGGCAGCCAAAAGATTCCCCAAAAGACAAAAAACCAGTCGGATATCTCTATCAGATTGAGCTTTCCTTAAGGGATGAGGAAGGAAACCCAGTGGTATGGGATAACCCCATGGTAAGGGTACAGGTAAGCGGTGCAGGACTCCTAAAAGGAATCGAAAACGGAGATCTTGCCGATAACACGAGCTACAGCAGTAATGCAAGAAGAACCTATGATGGAAAGCTTCTGATTTATGTGCTAAGAACCAGAGAAGGCAGTATCACAGTAAGCATGTGTGCAGAAGGTGTACAAAATGGAGAAGATACGATTTCAATTGATTGATCTAAAAAGTGCAAGCATAAAAACAGACAAAGGTACGATGACTCTGATGGGACTTTTTATTCCGCTTTTCATCGAGCAGATTCTGATGAATCTGATGGGAACGGTAAATACCCTGATGTTAGGCCATTATGCAGATGACGCCGTTGCAGCAGTTGGTGCGGCAAATCAGGTAACGGGTTTTGTCTTTACCTTCTTTGCGGTAATCAGTGGCGGATGTTCGGTAGTAATCAGCCACAGGCTGGGGGCGGGAGAGAAGAAGGAAGCCTCCGATGCGGCTTTTACTTCCATGATTTTTAGTGCGGTCTTAAGCCTTATAGTAGGGGTGGCTCTTTCTTTCGCAGCATATCCGATCATGGGAATGATGCAGTTAAGTGGAGAGGTGCTTGAAATGGCCGTCAGCTATTTCCGGGTCATCATGTCCTTTGCAGTAATTGTCGGAATGATTTCCGTAGTCTCTGCAATCCTAAGAAGCTATGGAAGACCAAAGCTTGCGGTAGCCATGTCCCTGGTCATGAATTTTTTAAATGTCCTTTTTAACTACTTCGTTTTGTATGGACCATCAGAGTTAAAGTGGAAAGGAACCACAGGAATTGCAGTGGCAAATGTCTGCGCGAGAACCCTTGCACTTCTTCTTGGAATCCTTTTTCTGGCAGTCAGCAATCTGGGGCTGGAGTTTGGGAAAAAGAATGTAAAGACCCTGGGATGTATCGGAAGAATCCTTCGGATCGGTGTTCCCGGGGGAGTAAGCAATCTGTCCTATTCCTTATCCCAGGTGGTGTCCACCTCCATCCTGGCGGTACTTGGAACGACCGCCCTGACGGCAAAAATCTATGTATCCTCCATTGTCTTCTATGTGTATGTCGTGGGGTACGCCCTTGGTCTTGCAACGGCGATTATGATGGGGTGGATGACCGGTGCGGGGGAATATGACCGGGCATACCGGTTGAACCAGCAGATTCTGCGGTTTGCAGTTTCTCTCAACGTCCTTTTATCCATTGTTATTTTTGTGTTCCATAAGCCGTTGGTGGGATTGTTTACGAAAAATACAGAGATTATAGAAATGACCGGAGTAATCTTTCTCATAGACATTCTGGTGGAATTCGGCAGGGCCTTCAATCACGTGGAAAACAATTCCTTAAACGGAGCCGGAGATGTGATGTTCCCCATGATTGTTTCCATGATCTCCGCCTGGGGAATGAGCATTCTGTTTTCCTACATATTTGGAATACAAATGGGCTACGGTCTTGCCGGGTGCTGGGTGGCATTTGCTATGGACGAGATTTTCCGGGGACTGATCTTTTTCTACCGGTTCCGTTCAAAAAAGTGGATGCGGATGAAGGTGTGATTCTTGACAGAAACTGGAAATGGAATACAATAATATATCAAAATATATTCTTTTTTATAGGGTATGAAATGGAAGAGCTTAAGACAGAAAATAAGAAGATTACAATTTATGATATTGCAAAGGAAGCGGGAGTATCTCCTTCTACGGTTTCGAGAGTGCTGACCAACAATGTGAATGTGCGGAAGGAAAAAAAAGATCGCATTTTGGAATTGATTGAAAAGTACAACTTTAAGCCCAATGCATTTGCAAAAGGTCTTTCTGAGTCAAGGAGCAAGGTCATTGGAATTATTGTAGCGGATGTGCGAAATCCCTTCTATTCCCAGATGTTTGTGGCTTGTGAGCATGCGGCGGAAAAAATGGGATATACGGTTTTTCTTGCAGACAGTCACAGCTCGATGGAACGGGAAATTGACGAGATGGAGCGTTTGGAGAATCAAGGGGTCGATGCGATTCTGATGATTGGAGGAAGTATTGACCACCGGAAGATAAGCAAAGAATTTACTGCAAAGGTTTCACAGGTCGCACAGAACACACCGATCGTGACAAGCTCCTGCGTCGTGGATGAAAGGAATTGTTTTGCAATCCGAATCAACGAATCCCAATGTATGAAACTGCTGCTGGAGCATCTGATCGAGCTGGGACACAGGGATATTGCTGTTATTGGAGGAACATTGGAAATCAGTTCCACCTGGGAAAAGTTTGAACAGTTTAAAAAGCAGATGAAGGAGCATAAGATTCCAATTCGAAAGGAACTGATAGCCGTTCAAGGTTCCTATGATTTCGACACCGGATACAAAGAAATGAACCGGATGCTGGATGCCGGAAATGTTCCGTCGGCAGTTATCGCAATCAATGATGCCGCTGCGCTAGGTGTTATGCAGGCAATCCGGGATCATGGATACCGCATACCGGAGGATATTTCCGTTGTTGGATATGACAATACGCTGTACAGCACCCTTGCCAATCCGATGCTGACATCCATTGATTATGACTATGATACCTACGGGGAGCGATTGGTTGCAATCGCGATTGCAGCAGTGGAAAAGACAGCGACAGAGAAGATGCAGATCGTAGAGCCTAAGCTTGTGGTTCGAAAAAGTACGGCACCGGCGGTAACGAGACAGAGAAGTAAATAAGAATTTTGTTAAGGAGTCACAGAAATGTGACTCCTTTTTTGTGAAAATAGCAGATATTTGCAATCGGTTGCAAAATGGTATTGACTGGGTTCGTCAAAGTGTTATAATAAAGACAAATGAAACCGGTTGCAATAGTGATTTTGACGAGGAGGAGATTTATGAAGAAGAATAAATCGGGAACAACTGCAGTAGCTTATAAGAAGCCATCGCTGGGACGCCAGATCGTAAAATCAAGAGTATTGATTCTTATGTCCCTGCCGGCAATCATCTATTTCTTCTTATTCAGCTACATGCCATTACCGGGAATTTATGTTGCGTTTGTAAAATACAATTACAGCGCGGGAATTTTTAAAAGTAAATTTGTGGGACTTAAGAACTTTGAATTTCTGGCTTCTTCCGGAAAGCTGTTTGATCTGACGAAGAACACCATTCTTTATAATCTGGCATTTATCATTCTGGGTAATCTGCTGGCAATTATTTTGGCGATTCTCTTAAATGAGATCCGAAGCAAGTGGTTTAAGAAGGTAAGTCAGACCATGATGTTCCTTCCGTACTTTATTTCACAGGTATTGGTTGGATTCTTGGTATATAACATATTGAACTACGATACGGGATTTGTAAACCTGCTGTTGGAAGCCACCGGACACGAACGTTTCCAGTTTTATGCAGATGCAAAGGTCTGGCCGGTGTTAATTGTTTTGATTTACCTGTGGCAGCAGACCGGATATAACTCCGTTGTGTATTTCGCAGCAATCTGCGGACTGGATGCAGAGGTTATGGAGGCTTCCAGAATTGACGGAGCAAATTCCTTCCAGAAGATTCGCTACATAATTATTCCAATGTTAAAACCGACCATTGTAATTCTGCTATTGTTCGCCCTGGGCGGAATCGTAAAAGGTAACTTCGGTCTGATTTACAACATTGTTGGAACGAATCCGTTGCTTTACAGCACCACCGATATTATTGAGACCTACGTATATCGAGCAACACTTACTGATTTTAACTTCTCAACCGCATCTGCCGTTGGCTTATACCAGTCCCTGATTGGATTTGTGATGGTTATGGCAGTGAACTGGGTAGTAAAGAAGATTGACCCAGATTATGCATTGTTCTAAGAGAGGAGGTAAATATGAGCGAGAAAGCAGTAGTTAAAACAAATAAAGCAAACAAAATCAAGCTGGATATCTCCGATCGTATTTTGAGAGGAGCAGGATACACATTTGCAACCATTTATGCACTCCTTTGTATATTTCCTTTCCTTTTGATTGTTGGTTCATCATTTACCACAGAGTCATCCATTCGTGCACATGGTGTACAGCTGATTCCAAAGGAGTTTTCTCTTGAGGCATACCAGATGGTTATTAAGGGTGGCACAATCTGGGCATCCTATGGACTTACCATCGGACTTACCGTAGTAGGAACCTTTACCGGACTATTTATCATTGCGATGACCGGTTATGCATTATCCAGAAAAGATTTTCCGTTTAGAAACGGAATCTCATTCTATATCTATTTTACCAGTCTTTTCTCAGCAGGTCTGGCACCAACCTACCTTCTGATGACGCAGACTTATCATTTAAAGGACAATTACCTGGCAGTGCTTTTACCGCTTTTGATGAGTCCATGGCTGGTTATTCTGATGAAGAACTTTGTGAAGGATATTCCGTATGAAATTACCGAATCCGGAAAAATTGACGGTGCCGGTGATATGCAGATTTTCGTGCAGCTGATACTTCCGATGCTAAAGCCTGCACTTGCAACCATTGGATTGTTCTTAGCACTTGGTTACTGGAATGAGTGGTATCAGTCTTCTCTTTACTTAAGCAGTAACGTGGCTGTAAAACCGTTACAGTACAATCTGTATGAAATTGTAAATAAAGTACAGTCCTTAAAGAACTCTGTCGCAGGGCAATATGTATCTCTGGCAGATATTCCGACTGAGACATTAAAGATGGCAACCGCAGTACTTGCCACCGGACCAATTGTTTTGCTCTATCCGTTTGTACAGAAGTATTTTATCGGAGGACTTACAGTAGGAGCAGTTAAAGGTTAATTCGATTGCAACCCAAAAGGGTTTCAATAAATTTCACTTTCATATGTTTATAAGGAGGAAAAATATGAAAAGAAAAATTGTATCAGTAGTTTTAGTTCTGTCTATGGTAGCAGGCTTAACTGCATGTGGGGGATCTTCAAATTCAGGAAGCTCATCAGGTAGCTCTTCTGGAAGCAGTACAACAGCAGAAGCAGGGGATATCGACACCTCTGAGCACGTGGTAATTACATACCTTACTACCGGTGATGCACCATCCGGAGAGGCAAAGGAAAATCTGGATAAGATGTTAGCAGAACTCAATGCAATTCTTACAGAGAAGTGCAACGCAGAGCTTGCCGTATCATACACAGGATGGACCGATTATTTGTCTGTTTACAACTTAACATTGGCACAGATGGACGGAACTGTTGATTTGGTAGGTACAGCATCTGACTGGTTAGATGCATGGCCGAACTCAAAGAACGGTGCATTCTTACCACTTTCCGAATCTATGTTACAGACCTATGCTCCACAAACCTGGGCAAGCGTAAGCCCGGAGCACTGGGAGCTTTGTAAGTATGATGGAGACATCTATTTAATGCCGGAAGATAATTACGCACAGTGGACCAACCATGGATTTATTTATCGTAATGACTGGGCAGCAGCTGCAGGACTTTCCAATGGAGTAAATTCTTGGGAAGAGCTTACAACCTACTTAGAGTATGTTACCGCAAATGCATCAGATCTTGGAATTACAGTTGCTTGGAATTCTGATGGAACCAACGGTGTACAGATGGCTAGTGGATGGGTTGCATCTCATACCAACTATGTACCGATTGATGGTATCAGTACCGGTGGACTTTGGGGAGGTACATCCGATGACCTTTACACTTTAATTACACCGGCTTACACCGATACAGATATGATGGTTGAATATGCTACCATGATGAAGAAGTGGAGCGATATGGGAGTTTGCCCTACCGACGTATTAAACAACGTATCTTCTGATAACAGATCAGAATTCCGTCAGGGACTTGTTGCTCTTGAGCAGCATCATACCCAGACATGGACAGACCTTTGCAGTCCTGGAATCGATGACAACAAGGCACTTCAGGAAGATCCGGATGCATCTGTTGGATTCTTCTACTTTGGTGAAGAGACAAAGAACGTTGTTTCCTTAAATATTACCCATGGTGCAATGGCTATTTCTGCTGGTTCTAAGAATCCAGAGAGAGCACTTATGGTTTATGACTTAATCAGAAATGATGAGGAGTGCTACAAATTATTCAACTATGGTATCGAAGGCGTTTCCTATGAAATTAACGCAGACGGACTTCGTACAACTCCGGACAGCTATGACCCTGATACACAGAACATCAATGGTATGACCAACTACTGGTGGGGACGTAACGATGACCTTGAAGTATTAGACTCTAGAAAGAACTGGGATTCTATTGATGTACTTTACAAAGAGTACGATGGAATCAAGATTGATTATCCATATGGACAGTTCATTCCGGATATGGACAATATCCAGTCTATGGTCAACAACGTAGAAGCAGCATATGACGAGTACATGAAGCTGATCTCTTATGGTAAGTTCCAGGGAACACCTGAAGAAATCGTTGCTGAGATGCAGGCTGCATTAAAGGCTGCAGGAATTGAAGAAGTTACTGCAGAGTTACAGTCACAGATTGATGCAATGTACAAGTAATTGATTTTAATTGAAAGGGTGTTGTTGTAAGACAGCACCCTTTTTTTAGAAATTTTATATGTGAGAATGCATGAGAGCATACCTGAAAAGATAGGTTGTCATGTGTTCTTAAATAAATCCGAAAAGGAAAAAGTGGGGTGCAAGATGGGCAAATTTGAAATTCGAGACACATTTTACTTAAACGGAGAGCCATACCAGATTATTTCCGGGGCCATACATTATTTTCGTACAGTACCGGAGTATTGGCAGGACCGATTGGAAAAACTGAAAGCTATGGGCTGCAATACGGTGGAGACGTATATTCCATGGAACATGCATGAGCCTAGAAAGGGACAGTTTGTGTTTGAGGGCATGCTTGATGTGGAGCGGTTTATCCGGATGGCGCAGCAGTTGGGATTGTATGTCATCATTCGTCCGTCACCGTACATCTGTGCAGAATGGGAATTTGGCGGACTTCCGGCATGGCTTTTGGCGGAGGATGGAATGAAGTATCGAATCTCCTATCCACCGTTCTTAAAGCATGTGGAAGAATACTATGATGTGCTCATGAAAAAACTGGTACCGCTTCAGGTAAATCATGGCGGTCCGATTATCGTGATGCAGATTGAAAATGAATATGGATATTATGCCAACGACAAAAAATATCTTGGACATTTGAAGAAAATGATGGAGGACCGGGGCGTGGTTGTTCCGATGATTACTTCAGACGGGCCTTTTGAGGAAAGCTTAAATGCAGGATGCCTGCCGGATGTTTTGCCTACCGGAAACTTTGGATCAAGGACAACGGAGCGCTTTGAGGTATTAAAAAAGTATGTAAAGAATGGTCCGCTGATGTGTGCGGAATTCTGGGTAGGATGGTTCGACCACTGGGGAAATGGCGGACATATGACCGGAAATCTGGAGGAGAGCACCGCAGATCTGGACAAAATGCTGGAGCTGGGACATGTAAACATTTACATGTTTGAGGGTGGTACGAACTTCGGATTTATGAATGGCTCGAATTATTATGATGAGCTGACACCGGATGTTACCTCCTATGACTATGATGCCGTTCTTACCGAGGATGGACAGATTACCGAGAAGTACAGAAGATACAAGGAAGTAGTGGCAAAATACCGCAGTATTCCAGAGGTAACATTTACGACAGAAATTAAGCGTAAAGCCTACGGGACCTTGCAGGTGGAAGATAAAGTCTGCTTAAGCTCCGTGCTTACAGATATTTCTGCTCCACAAGAAAGCATCTATCCGGTTTCCATGGAGCGGTTGGGTCAGTACTACGGATACATATTGTATCATTCCACTTTAGATACGGAAACAAAAGTGGATGAGCTTCGTCTTTGGGGAGCCAATGACCGCGCCAATATTTTTGTAGACCATAAGCCGGTGGCAGTTCTGTATGACAGACAGCTTTTATCTCCGGTAAAGCTGGATTTACCGATTGAAAAAGGCGCAGATTTTGATATACTTATAGAGAACATGGGACGTGTGAATTTTGGACCGCATCTGGAGCATCAGAGAAAGGGAATTGACCAATGCGTGCAGATCAATGGACATATGCATAACCATTGGCAGATTTACACACTTCCTTTGGACAACGTGGAAAAAATTGATTTTTCAAAGGAATATAAGGAAGGCGTCCCGGGGTTCTACCGATTTAGTTTTGATGTGGAAGAAAAAGCGGATACCTTCCTCGATTTTGAAGGCTGGGGAAAGGGCTGTGCATTTTTAAATGGCTTTAATCTGGGAAGATACTGGGAGATTGGACCGCAGAAGCGTCTGTATATCCCGGCTCCCCTCTTAAAGACCGGAAGGAATGAAATTATTCTCTTTGAGACGGACGGAAAAGTAAGTGATCATATTAGTTTAAAGGATGAGCCGGACATCGGCTAGGAGGAAGTATGCTGACCTGGAAAATACAGAACAAAAGCGGAGATACCAAAATGGTCGCCCACGGAGAACGTGAGGTTGGACTGGTGTATACCAATTTTTACGAAGAAGGCGATATGATTGTTCTGGAATTGGCAGAGAAAGGGGCATATGTCTGGGTGCAGGTGGACGAGAGTCTTGGAAGCTCCCTGCTTTACATGACCGGAAATATGTATTTTCATATTCCATTTGGAGATAAACGAATCAGTTACTCACCAAATGCATTTTCGGGAAGCCGTCATTATATGTATGCAAGGTATACAACAGAAACAGAAATCAGGCAGTACCGCAATCTGGCAGTAAATGTAAATGACCAGCATGAAAATGACAGCTGCTTTCCCCATGCCAGTGCAAACGTGGAAACCAGAGGGGAAGCGGTATTTGCAGCGCGCAATGCCATCGATGGAATCACGGAGAACCATGCCCACGGGGAGTGGCCATATGCATCCTGGGGAATCAATCGAAGGGAGGATGCCTGCTTCCGCTTAGATTTCGGAAGAAGCGTTTTGGCAGATAAGCTGGTAATCTATGAACGTGCGGATTTTCCTCATGACAACTGGTGGAAACAGATCACAGTTGCTTTTTCCGATGGAACCGAGATGGTTTGTGAACTGATAAAGACAGATCAAGGGCAGGAAATATCATTCCCTGAGAAAAAAATAGAATGGCTGGAGCTAAAGGAACTCATCAAATCGGATGAGCCATCTCCATTTCCTGCCCTCTCCCAGATACAGGTGTTTGGAACAGAACTGGTATAGTCTGTTATTTGGTAACAAAATCCGTTGGCGGGATGCCCACCACTTTTTTAAATACCTTACTAAAATAAAAGGCACTTTCGAAGCCAAGCATTTCTGCAACCTCATAGACTTTATAGTCGCCGTTGGCAAGAAGATGCTTGGCTTCATTTATTTTACAATTAGTCACGTAATCGTTATACCCTTCATCATTGTATTTTTTGAACAGCTGACTTAAATAATTTGGACTGATGCCAAATACCGCAGCCACCTCATTGAGGGAAAGTCGTTCGGTTACATGCTCCTTTATATAGCGCTTTACCTGAGATACGATTGGCTTTCGTATCTCTTTTTTCTTCTCCGAAAAATACTGGCAGAGTTTATCCCGAAGATCCGTAATGTAATTTAATACAGCGTCCATTGTGGAGATCTTGTATAGCGAGCGATAGCTTTCAGGATTTCCCTGGAAAAATTCATTTACGGTTTCTTCTCCATTAGGCAACATGGAAATAGACAGGTAAAGAATGCTGCTGGCAAAATCCACTGCCTGAAGAAAATGACTGGGGTTGGAACGAAACAGCAGAATAAATTCAGTCAAGGTATCGTAGAGAGTCTCAGAGTTATATTCTTCGAAGGCTTTTGTAAGATCATCTTTAATGATTGCAAAGTTAAAAGAACTTTTTCCGGAATCATCAGCCTGGTCATATATGAAAATGGGGTCATTGACGGAGGCAGAATGCATGGCCTCCCTTGCGTACTGATAGGATTCTGCAACTCCCTGAGGATTTTGGACGAGAGTACCAATCCCTGCCTGAAGGTGGACCTTATAGTAATTATCCAGGGTGCCGCTTACATTTTTTAAAATATTCTGTGTCTGATTATGACAGTCCTGGGTGACCTCGTCAAAGGAGAAGATAACCGCAAAGTGATGTAGATCCAAAGTAATGACATGGCATTTGTGATATTTTTGCAATAAATTCTGCGACATTTGAAATGCAGTATGAAAGAGATTCAGCTGCTCTTCATCGCCCAAGGGCTCGCCATGGGAGCTTATAAGCTCGCAATAGCAGCATATATATGCCTGACTGTCAAAATTGAGCTTTAGCTCTTTTTGCTGAAGCTCAAATTGTTCCTGATTCTCGAACAGGTTACAGAGAAGACGGATAAAAAACTTATCGTGGTAGGACGCTAACGGTGCCTCAGTTGGAGCCGGTGTGCTTGTGGTTTCGCGTTCTTTCTCCAGACGTTTTTGGATTCTGTCAATCGAATCTTTCAGAATTTCCGGGGTTAAATCTAGCTTGACAAGATAATCACATACCCGATAAGTAAGGGCTTCCCTTGCAAGGGAAAAGTCTTCATAGCTGGTCAGAATGATGAAGGCAGGCGCACAATCCTCATATTTTTCCTGACAGATCTTTGCAAGCTCCAGACCGGACATGATTGGCATTTTTATATCAGAAATAACAATATCCGGCATATCCTGTTCAATAAGCTCTAAAGCGGTCTTCCCATTTGAAGCAATTCCGCTTATGACAATATTCATGGAAGCCCATGGTAGCATGGACTTTATTCCGACCTGCACTAAAGGTTCATCATCTACGATTAAGAGTTTATACATTCGAGTCCTCCGATGAAAAACGGCGCTTTGGCATATGAATGGACATAGTGGTATAGCAGCCTTTTTCACTTTTTATTGTTATTCCATAATTGTCTCCAAACTCATATTGAAGACGTTTGTGAACGTTACTTACGCCAAGCTCCTTAAAGAAGTCTGACTTATTTACAGAATTGTCGGCGAGTATACGGGTAATGGTATTTTCATCCATTCCAACACCGTTATCAGTAATGTCAATCTGCATATCCATATCGGAAACCGAATAAATGTGTACCGTTACGATACCGGGTTCGCCGGTAGGCTCAATTCCATGAAAAATTGCGTTTTCAACAAGGGGCTGGAGGGTAAATTTTAATATGGCGCAATCATTTAACGCTTCCTCCTCTGATAAAATATCAAGGCGGATCGTTCCACCGTATCGATATTGCTGAATTGTGAAATAGTCTTTTAGTAAGTCTAATTCTTCCTGCAGCGGAATCAGCAGCTTGGTTCCCTTCGAGATGCTCTTTAATAAACGGGAAAGGGAAGTCGTCATTTCCATGATCCCGTTTGCCCCTTGAATCTGGGCCATCCATTTGATGGAGTTGAGTGTATTATACAAAAAGTGAGGATTTACCTGTGTCTGTAATACTTTATATTCCAAATCCTTTTTCTGGCGTTCGTCGATGATGGAGCTTTCAATCAGCTGGTCGATGTTTTCGGCCAGATCATTTACTCCCTTTCCGATATCCCCCAGCTCATGGTTCCATTCAATAGAAGTATCCCGGGTAAAATCTCCCTCAGAAATTGCAACAAGTTTCTCCTGAATGCGTCGAACCGGAGCATTGATTGTTTTCCCTAAAAACATATATAAAAGTACGCCTATTATAAAAAGAATAATAAACAGAAGAACCATCAGGATATAAAATATACTAAGGCCGGCATTTAACTGCCTGTCAGACAGGAGCTGACTGACATAAATTCCATCATGGGATAATGGCTCGGATATTACCAGATAATGGTTGCCGTTGGAATCCGTTATTTCGTCATTCCCTACAATCTGTGATGGAAAGGAATCATCTAAAATAGTTAAGGCTTCGTTCGAGTAGAGATAGTTTTTCTCACCCATGGTAAGAATTAAAAGGGAGTCATTTCCGTAGTCCATGTTGCGAAACGCGTCCAAAAATAAGGTGTCTGTTATTTCTACATAAATATATCCACCAAGATTGGAGTTGAACTTATAGGTGATTGGCTTTAACAGAGGAAGGACGAAGCGGTCATGACCTGTATAAAAAGGATCCTTTACAAAACCTACCTTATAGTTTAAGTAACCATCCTGGGTCATTTCTTCGTAATAGTCCTGCATTGGAAGTAAAACGGCAACATTTGCAGTGCTCGAATAGGTAGGTGAAACGATCTGAATATAATTTTCGGTCAGATTTAGAATTACCACTCGAAGCCAGTAAGAGGAGTTTCCACTTTGGCAGTATTCAAAGAGGGTATCAAATGCATTTAGCCGGT
Organism: Agathobacter sp.; assembly: GCA_051880175.1. Lineage (GTDB taxonomy): Bacteria > Bacillota > Clostridia > Lachnospirales > Lachnospiraceae > Roseburia. Next base: position 44,969 of record JBJENM010000065.1, read on the forward strand.
TCGTGTCCGGATTTGAACTGTTGGAATCAATAAAGCGATTGATATCCGTATTGGATTGGCAAAAGGAAATAAGATCATCTACATTGCTAAGCTCATTATCAATATAGTCAGAAAGAAAGAGCAGACTGGTGTCTGTGGATTCTATCAGGTTTTCTTCCAAATATCGATGATATATGAAATAGCTGGCAGCAGTAATTACAATTCCGATAAATACGGTAAAAGAAAAAGTGATAGCAATGAGCTGTCTTCGTATGGTCAATCTGTGTTTTTTATCCTTTAAATATGTACATTTTCTATTCATAAAAAAAGTATATCATGTTTTTTGGGGGATGAAAGTGGGATTTTCGAAAAAACAAAGAAATTGCATGTCATATTTTTAGAATATGATGTAAAAAATGAATATGCGTTCAAAAAGTAGGAAAAAAGTACAAGATAAAAAATGTATGATTCCGTTTATATTTTCTATTTTAGAACCGCAAAAGAAAAGATAAAATAACATTACAGTTGAAAAACAAAATTCAATTTGCCAACAAGTTTAAGGAGGATTTGGGGAATGAAAAAGAAAATCGTAAGTGTACTTATGGTCGCTGCAATGACAGCTACCTTGTTTGCAGGATGCGGAAGCGATTCTGCAAGCTCATCTGCTGATAGTACAAAAACAGAGTCAACACCGGCAGACAATACAACAACGGATGCACCGGCAGATACTATTGCTGAAGCTGAACCGGTTACGTTAACCTGGGCTATTTGGGATGAGTCAACCACTACATACTGGTCAGCGCTTAAGGAAGCATATGAAGCTGCTAATCCAAATGTAACAATCGAAATGGTTGACCTTGGATCATCAGATTATATGACGGTTCTTGCAACAGAGCTTTCCGGATCCGGAACAGATTTTGACGTAGTAACAATTAAGGATGTACCGGGGTATGCTACCTTGGTTCAGAAGAATGCAATTATTGCATTAGACGATTACATCGCTGCAGATGGGGTTGATCTTACACAGTATTCCGGTGTAACCGATCAGGTTACCGTTGATGGAAGCTTATACGAATTACCATTCAGAAATGACTTCTGGGTACTTTACTACAACAAAGATTTATTTGATGCTGCAGGGGTTGATTATCCTACAAATGATATGACATGGGAAGAGTATGATGCACTTGCCAGAAAGCTTACCGATACAACATTTGGTTCACAGGTATACGGCGCTCATTATCATACATGGAGATCTACCATCGGACTTATGGGCGTACTTGACGGAAAGCATACGATCCTTGATGGAAATTATGATTTTATGAAGGATTACTATGAGATGGTTCTTGCACAGGAGAAGGATGGCGTTTGCCGTAGCTACTCTGATCTTAAGACCGAAGGATTGCATTACTCAGCTGCATTTTCCGGCGGAGATGTAGCAATGCTGAACATGGGATCATGGTTTATTTCTACCTTGATCAACAATATTGCAAGTGGTGAGTATGATGCTTCACTTTGCGGAAATTGGGGAATCGTGAAATATCCTCATGCAGAAGGTGTAGAGCCGGGTTCAACCCTTGGAACAATTACCGGCCTTGCAGTAACAAGTGCAACAGACGTTCCGGATGCAGCATGGGATTTCGTTAAGTGGGTAAGTGGTACGGAAGGAGCAGCAGTTATGGCATCTACCGGTAACTTCCCGGCAATCATGACAGACGAAGCAATGGAGGCAATTACAAGTCTTGAGGGATTCCCGACAGATGAAGCTTCCAAGGAGGCACTTTCTGTTTCCAACCTTTACCTTGAGGTTCCATATGCAGAGAATGTATCAGAAGTAAACTCTGTACTTGACAACTACCATGGAATGATCATGGGTGGTGAAATTTCTGTAGATGACGGTATTGCAGCAATGAATGAGGAAATCAGCGCAATACTTGGAAAATAATCCAAACAAAAATGATTTTGAAAAAGTTTAACTCGGGGGCCGGAGCTTTCCGGTCCCCAAGTTTAGTTATGAGATGAAAAGAGAAAGGAGTAAAGCCTCTGGCTTTTCTATTCATTATGGGAAAAATTACAACAGAAAATGTAGATACATACCAGAGCGAGCTTGATGAGCTGATTGAGAAAATCAGAACAGAGTCCGATGAAAAATTGAAAAAGAAGGAACTTGCAAGAATGGGAGTGCTTCAAAAACAATTAAGTGCCTATCGAACCGGAAGTAAGGTAAGCAGAGAGACGAAAAGAAATCTTGTGGCGTACTCCTTTATCGCACCAAATTTTATCGGATTTGCGGTATTTACGTTAATTCCCATCGTGTTTGCATTTGTATTGGCATTTATGGAATGGGATGGGTCCAATCCGATAAAGTGGGTCGGATTAGAAAACTTTTCAAAGCTGGCAAAGGATCAGTATTTTATAGCTGCGCTTAAGAACACGATTATATATTGCGTTGGAACGGTTCCGCTTACAATGATCTGTTCTCTGGCACTTGCAGTTATATTGAACCAGAAGGTGGTGGGAAGAGGTGTTTTCAGAACGTTGGCTTTCTTCCCCTATGTAGCATCTCTGGTTGCCATAACCTCCGTATGGAAAATGCTGTTCCATCCTTCAAAAGGACCGATCAACAACATTCTGCTGAATGTATTCCAGGTTCCGCAGGAATCCCTGCCACAGTGGTTTTCCGGGGGGCTGGTACTGCTCTCCATGATTCTGTTTAGCGTCTGGAAATACATGGGATATTATATGGTAATTTATTTGGCAGGTCTGCAGGGCATTTCATCTGAGCTATATGAAGCCGCCAGTCTGGATGGAGCTACAACCTGGCAGAAATTTCGATATATTACCTGGCCACAGCTAAACTCAACAACCTTCTTTGTTGTTGTAATGCTTACCATCAATTGCTTTAAAGTATACGATATCGCAATTATGCTTGCAGGCGGTGGAAGTGGCGAATTAACATTGAATTCAACCGTTCTTGTCTATTATATTTATCAGAAGGCATTTATTGACTGGAAGCTTGGATATTCAAGTGCAGTTGCCATGGTTCTCTTCCTATTGGTTCTTGTTGTTACCTTGATCCAGTTCCGTGGCGAGAAAAAGCTTACTGAGTAGAATAGCAGGAAAGGAGTAGATAGAGATGAGCAAAGAAAAAAAGACAAGATCAGCGCATAAGCATGCGATTGTATCAAAGGTTTTAATCTATGTAATCTTGATAATAATTGCTTTGATCATGGTTATTCCATTTTTATGGATGCTTTCAGCGTCTATTAAGAGTGACCGTGAAGTATTTCAGATGAATCCGTTTGTATGGATTCCGGCAGAACCTAAGTGGAGTAACTATACAGAGATTTGGACAAAAATTCCATTTCTAAAGTTTATTGAAAATACCGTTTTCTTAACAATTGTTGTAACCTGCCTGCAGCTGCTTACCAGCTCATTTGCAGCATATGCGTTTGCAAAATTACACTTTAAACATAAAACAACACTTTTTATGGCCTATATTGCAACCATTGCAATGCCGTGGCAGGTATACATGGTTCCTCAGTTTATTATGATGAGAAAAATGGGATTGAACGATAAACTGCTTGCCATCATTTGCCTTCAGGCATTCTCCGCATTTGGAGTATTTATGATGAAGCAATTCTATGAAGGAATTCCGGATGAGCTATGTGAGGCAGCGCGAATTGATGGAATGAGTGAGTACAAGATCTATGCAAACATTATGCTGCCACTCTCCAAGCCGGCATTGTCTACCTTGACGATCTTTACATTTGTTGCAACCTGGAACGACTATTTAGGACCACTCATTTACTTAAAGTCACAGGAGAAAAAGACCATTCAGCTTGGACTGAAAATGTTTATCGGACAGTACTCTTCCGATTATGGTTTAATTATGGCCGGTTCTGTGTTATCATTAATTCCGGTACTTATCGTATTTTTGATTCTGCAAAAGTACTTTGTTGAAGGAGTTGCAGCTACCGGATTAAAGGGTTAGTATTTATGAATTTTGGAAATCTGTTTAATCTTGACAATCCAATATGGAAATATCTGGGAAGAGTCTGGGACGCTTTGTGTCTCACGGCTCTTTTCGTGATTTTCTCTATTCCGATTATTACGATGGGAGCAGCAGCAACGGCGACAAGCTATGTGGCACAAAAGATTATGAAGGATGAGGAAGGCCATATTCTGAATCAGTTTGTAAGCTCTTTTAAGGCGAATTTAAAACAATCCATAGGAACATGGCTGATTTGTCTGATCGTTGCAGTTATTTTAGGATTCAATTTCTGGTTTTATTATCATATGGATCATGATTTTGCGCGTGTTATGATGATTGTCGTGCTTGTAATCGGATATATTTTTCTTATGATCGTGCATTTTCTGTTTCCGGTCATTGCAAGATTTGAAAATCCCTGGAAGAACCAGTTTGCACTGGCTTTTTTCCTTGCGATGAAAAACTTTGGATGGACCTTACTTATGATTACAACAACACTTGTAATTACGGTTGTTTCCATTTTTATTACACAGTTTCTTGTGGTATTTTCCATAGGATTGGCGGCACTTATTGACGCCTGGATATGCAATATGATATTTGATAAATACATCAAAGAACATGGATTGGAAGAATAAAAATAAATGAAGGCCGCTGTTCCATTAAATCGGAGCAGTGGCCTTTATTTTGATTTTATATTTGCTATTTATATGAAAAATTCGGTATTTTTTCCCAGCGCTGTCTCATAGCGTGGGCAGAGAGCTTTGGACGGCGGTCTCTGGTAAACAATCCTTTCTTATTGCCGTCGGCACGCATTGGTCCCTGAATGGTTCCGAAATCTGCAAAATTCCACATCTGCTCACCGACAATAAAGTCGCGTTTGTCAAATGCAGCGCCATAAGCCAGTAAAAATTCGGCCTGAAATTCTTCAGAGAACATTTCCGGTACTGTGTTGTGCATGCCGGCAACAGTATCAGCACCATACTCTGTAAACATAACAGGTTTGTTCTGCTCCTCCCAGAAATCAAGTTCCATATTAAGGGCATACATTGCGGCATCAAGATCTCCGCTCAGATTATACCATCCATAATAACGGTTCAGGCAGACGACATCCATGGTGCGGGTAATGATATCCTTTGTGTAATCGTTCTGACAACATACAAAGGTAACCGGACGATTCTGTGGGTCCAGAGAGTGTGTATATTCATATAAGCTGTGCCAGTATTCATAAGCGGATTCAGGAAAATGCTCCGTATCCGGTTCATTTCCCATAGACCACATAACAACACAGGGATGATTTTTGTCGCGGTTTATCATTTCTTTTATGACGTTTTCATGGTGATCTCGAATGGAAAGGATCTCGTAAGGATTATTTGGACCAGCTCCAATGCCGACCGCAGGGGTTTCGTCGATAATGACAATTCCCTCCCGGTCGCACAGATCATACATCTCTTCCGCATAGGGATAATGGCTTGTCCGGAAGGAATTGGCGTTTAACCAATGAATCAGGCTTGTGTCCTTTACATCCAGGCACAGATCAAAGCCTCTTCCCCGGATTGCAGAATCCTCATGCTTTCCAAATCCCTTAAAGTAAAAAGGAGTATTATTGATTAAAAATTTATTTTCGCATACCTTTACGGTGCGGATTCCGAAGGTCTGCTCGTAGTAGTCGGTACCATATTGGACACACAGAGTGTAAAGATATGGGGTTAAGGGAGCTGGCCACCAGAAATTCGCATGTTCAACAGCGATGCAGCCCCTTAATCCGTTTGCGCATGCTACGGTTTCTCCTGTTTGATCTTTTATCACAATTTGTGCATCCGCAGAATTGTCGGAGCCGGTAATCTGATAGGAAACTAAACCGGTTGTCTGATCAGATGCAATGTCCGGAACAATTGTAATATCACTGATATAGGTTTTGGGAGTGGTATAGATTCGGACAGAACGATTGATTCCGGCATAGTTAAAGAAATCAAAATTAGGAAGATTGATTGCTTTTTGATATTTTTTTCCCGCTTCCACACTGGGAATTCCGGCATTGTCGGAACCAAAAAAGGCAGTCCCACCCTCGTTTCCAACCGGAAGTGTTGAGTGGCTTACACGGTTATCCACAAGAACCGTAATTAAAAATTCATCCCCGCAGTTTACTTCGCCTGAAAGATCGATTTCAAATGGAAGATAGCCTCCCTGATGTCTGGCTACTTCTTTCTTTCCAATGTATACGACAGCGCTATTTGTCACAGCATCAAATCGGAGAATAAGCCTTTCGGAGCAAAAGGAAGAAGGAATACAGCAGGATTTTTGATATACAGACAGTCCTGCAAATCTTCGAAAGGCAGGGTCCTCCTTTTGATCATTGTAAGAAGCCGGAACACTGATCCAGGTAAAGTCAGTCAGCTCTTCACCGGGAATGAAGGTATCGTTTTCTTTTAATAATTTAAATTTCCACAGACCATTTAGATCCAGGATACTTCGGGATTTATTCATTGCTGGATAAAGCATAAAAAACCTCCTTATGATGTGATAATTTTTCTACTTCTATTTCGAGAATGTATTCTCGAAATAGGAGTTTTTCTACTGAAAAGTTAGCATGGATAGAAAAGGAAAACCATGGATTATTTTGATAGAAATGTGTAAAAAATATATAGTTCGATTAAAATACTGTATTCAAAAAACAAAAAATTTCGATACAATGAATTATGAGAAGAGGAGGAGCCATGAAAAAAGAGGAATATATAGAACGCGGATATGCACATCATTTTGCAGATGATATGAAAGCCACAGCCGAATATTGTAAAAAGCATTTTCCAAAGATTGTTTCTGCCGTAATCCCTTATGCAGATATGTTCTGTGAGCATAAGTTTTTATTCAACACAGAAAACGACCTGGATCATCTTGGAACACCCATCGAATATGGAGAGCAGATCGACTGGGAATACAAGCCGGGAGTGGACCAGGAGTATGTCTATCAATTCAACAGACACAGGTGCTTTATTACCCTTGGTCAGGCATATCAGCTGACAGGGGATGAAAAATACGCCAGATGCTATGTGGATATGCTCATGGACTGGATGAAAAGAAATCCATTCCGCTTCGGGGATGAAGAGACAAAGCACCGCATGGGAACGACCTGGAGAATATTGGAGGCTGGATTTCGGGGGGAATACTGGACAAAGGCACTTTACTACTTTTTAGACAGTCCATATGTGACAGAGGAAGTGCTAAAGGTATATGAGGAGTGTCTTCACAGGCATTGTGAGTACATTATGGCAATGCATTCACCCTATCGTCTGATCAGCAATTGGGGCGTGATTGAAAATCACGGTCTCTTTCTGTTTGCAACAAGCTTACCAAAGAGCGAAAAATCGGCTCATTACATAGAAGTTGCATTAGGGCATCTGGAAAAGCTATGCCGGATGGCGATTATGCCGGATGGTGTGGAATGGGAGCAGTCGCCAAGCTATCACAACGAGGTACTGAAAGATCTTTTGGATGTGATTCTCATTGCAGAAAGAAATGACATTCCGGTTCCCAAGGCGCTTTATGAAACAACGAGAAGGATGTCAATGGCAAATGTCATCTGGCAGAAACCGGACCATCATGAATTTATGATGGGGGATAGTGATGACATGGACATCGGACAGTTTTTGTGTCGTGCGGCATGTACATTTTTAGACCCGGTATTCAAATTTGGAGCAAGCAGGACACCGGACTATGAGACCGTATGGGATTATGGGGCAGACGGAATCAAAGCATACGAAGAACTGGCTGCAGAGGAACCAAAGTTTACCTCGGCGACCCTTTCGGATACGGGCAATCACTATTTCCGCTCGGATTGGAGCAGGAAGGCAAATCTGATGCATTTTCACTGCGGAACCATCGGCGCAGGGCATGGCCATTCAGACCAGCTTCATTTTGATCTTGTGGCAAAAGGCGAGGATGTGCTGGTGGATTCCGGAAGGTATACCTATGTATATAATGAAAAGCGCAGAGAATACAAGGACCCCATGGCACACAACACCATCACCGTGGACCATGAGCTTTTTACCATCTGTAAGGACTCCTGGGAATGCAGTAAGCTGTCCCAGCCCATCAAGCAGCAGTTTAAGCTAGATGGCAAATTTGAGTTTGTGCAGGCCGGGCACCTGGGCTATATGGATCGGGGCGTGTTTGTGAACCGGAAAATCGTGTATATCCGACCGGATATTTATGTCATTATGGATGAGTGCTACGGAACCGGTTCCCACAGCTATCAGTCCTATTATCACTTTGACAGTAAGGGAAAGGTGACTTTTAAAAGCGCCTCCACAAAGGGGCAGGGAACCTGTGGGGATGTGACGGTGGCCTTTGAAGGACAGGAAGCCTATGCGAATCTGTATGATTTAAGTAAGACAGAGTCAATAACACTTCTGGATACACATATGTCCAGAAGATACAACGAGGAGGAAGAGAATAAGACCCTTCGTGTGGACTGGGAGGGGGATGGCTTTGCCTCGAATCTGCTTGTCATCGAAACAGGAGATAAGAATCAGAAAAAAGCCTTCTCCTGTGAAAAACTGCCGGTTTCCTCTGCGCTAAAGCATACGGACTATCCAAAGCATATGGCGGAGGGGGTAAAGATCACCGCAGATGGAGAAGAATATGTGGTCATCTTCTGTCATCAGGAGGTGAACTCTCCCACCGATCTTGTGGTATGCGATGACTGTATCGGATTTGGAAATGTAATTGTATTCGATAAAAAAGAGGATACGGAAGTAGGACATGTAATGGTATATTAACTCCCAATTTGCATTATGTATCGGAATGAATTTGCATATTTGAATCAGAATTGTGGAATTTGGCAAGATTTGAGGTGC
>JBJENM010000066.1:0-3297 GCA_051880175.1 Agathobacter sp.
AGGACTCAACCGTTTTTGTATAGTGGTATGGTGTCACATCAATTGTAACCCTACAGAAGTTTAAACACAGAGAATCCAGTAGCAGTTGAATTAAAATGAGAATTTGCTATAATGGTTTGGAAACAAAGCAAGGGGCAAAGATCAGATGAATATTGAAAAAAACCTAAGAGGCGGAAAGTTTAAACGGCTTCTCGAAAAAGCTATGATCGATTCAAAAAGCAGGACCAACCTAAACCGGCTGGAACTGGAGGTCATCTATTTGCTGTCTCATTATGATGAGATGACAACACAGACCGATATATGCCGGTATACGCAGATGAATAAAGGCCATATGTCCACCACCTTAGATAACCTTGTGAAAAAAGGCTATGTAGTTTGCCAAAGGGATGACAAGGATCGCAGATATGTGAAATATCAGTTGACGGATGCCTCGGAGCAAATCTGTCAGGAGATGGAAAAGCTTTGGTCAGAGTTAGTTTCCAAAGTGGTGGAAGGAATCGATGAGGATTCTTTGGCAGTATTTAACCGCGTGTCGGAGCAGATTAATCAAAATATAGATAAATTGTTGGAAGAGAATTAGTAACTGTGGCGCTAAGCGATTAGCGCCACAATTTTTTTTTACAAAAATGTTGACATCTGCTTTTTGTGTGCTATAATCGTTTGTAAACAAAAGGTTTGGAAACAAACTAAATGCATATGCTTCGTATGAAGCATATATTTTTTCAAAAAGGTCTGGCACTCAATAAAGAAGAGCGCTAACAAAAGAAAAGAGGTAATGATTATGAAGCTGAAACCATTAGGAGATCGTGTTGTTTTAAAACAACAGGAGGCAGAAGAGAAGACCCAATCCGGAATTATTTTGCCGGAGAGTGCCAAGGAAAAGCCCCAGACGGCTATTGTTATTGCTGTTGGACCGGGAAGTGAGACAAATGGGAAGAAAGCAGAAATGCAGGTTAAGGAAGGCGACCGTGTGATTTATTCTCGGTATTCCGGTACAGAAGTAAAGCTGGAGGATGAGGAATACATCATCGTAAATCAGTCAGATATTATTGCAATTGTAGAATAAGGATTTGAAAAAGACTACTTAATTTTCAGAAAGAAGGAATTGATATGGCAAAGGAAATTTTGTTTGATATTGATGCAAGAAAAAAGATGGAAGCAGGCGTAAATAAGCTGGCAGATACCGTAAAGGTAACAATCGGACCTAAGGGACGTAACGTTGTCCTGGAAAAATCTTACGGAACTCCTTTGATTACCAACGATGGTGTTACGATTGCAAAGGAGATAGAGCTGGAAGATCCCTATGAAGATATGGGTGCACAGCTTGTGAAAGAGGTTGCTACCAAGACCAATGATATTGCAGGAGACGGCACCACAACCGCAACCGTTCTGGCGCAGGCTCTGGTTAACGAAGGCATGAAGAATATCGCTGCCGGGGCAAATCCGATCATTTTGAGAAAAGGAATGAAGAAAGCAGCAGATACCGCTATTGATGCATTGGTTGGCATGAGCAAACCGGTTACAGGAAAAGAACACATTGCAAAGGTTGCAGCAATTTCTGCAGGCAATGATGAGGTGGGCAACATGATTGCCGATGCAATGGAAAAGGTTGGAGAGAATGGAGTCATCACCATTGAGGAATCCAAGACGATGCAGACAGAAATAGATGTTGTAGAAGGTATGCAGTTTGACAATGGCTATTTATCTGCTTACATGTGTGATGACAAAGAAAAAATGATTGCCAACATGAATCATCCATACATTTTAATTACAGACAAAAAGATTTCAAATATTAAGGACATTCTTCCAATCTTGGAGCAGGTAATGCAGCAGGGAAGAGAAATACTGATTATTGCAGAGGATGTGGAAGGTGAGGCGCTTACAACACTTATTGTAAACCGTCTGAGAGGAACTCTTAAGGTTGTAGCAGTAAAGGCACCGGGCTATGGTGACAGCCGCAAGGAAATGTTAAAGGATATTGCAATTCTGACAGGCGGACAGGCAGTACTCGATGACATCGGTATGCAGCTAAAGGACATTACCATCGATATGTTAGGTCAGGCAAAGTCAGTTAAGGTAACCAAGGAGCATACCACCATCGTAGATGGCGAGGGTAAGAAAGAGGATATTGAAGATCGAATTGCAATGATCAAGAGGCAGGCTGCAGACGCATCGGAATTTGACCGCGATAAGCTGGTAGACCGGGTTGCTAAGCTTGGCGGCGGTGTTGCAGTTATTAAAATTGGTGCTGCAACAGAAACCGAGATGAAGGAAGCCAAGTACCGGATGGAGGATGCGCTGAATGCTACCAGAGCTGCTGTGGCAGAGGGCATTATCAGTGGCGGAGGAGCTGCATACGTTCACGTACAAAAGGCAGTATATGATATGATCCCAAGCCTGGAGGGAGACGAGAAAACAGGAGCAGAGATTGTGGCAAAGGCTCTGGAGGCTCCGCTTCGCGCAATTGCTGAGAATGCCGGCTTAGAGGGTGCAGTTATTATTAATAAGGTGAAAGAATCTGATGACGGTATAGGCTTTGATGCGGTTTCCGAGCAGTACGTCAATATGGTCGACGCGGGAATCATTGATCCGGTTAAGGTTACGAGAAGCGCACTTTCCAATGCCATTAGTGTGTCATCCACCTTACTTACCACTGAGGCTGCTGTGGCAGATATCAAGGAAGCTGCACCGGCAATGCCTGCACAGCCGGATATGGGATACTAAAATAATGCTATTTTCTTATCATTTTTATATTAATAAGGGAAGTGACCTTTTGTTGCTTCCCTTATTTTGCTAAATCAGATGATGAAACAGGAAAAGGAGGAGCAGAATGCGGGAAAGCACAGATATTATCAAACTATCCAATGAACTGATCTATCAGAGACATTTATTCAATCGGGAACACCGAAAAGATGTTTTTATGAAACTGAGTATTCCGGAATATATTGCCTTGCAGTATATTGCGATGGAGGAAGCATCGGGGATCTACTCCGGCCGGACTTATCTTAAGGACTTATCGGATAAGCTTCAGATGTCAATGCGGCAGATCTCTAAAATGGTGGAAAAGCTGCGGGATGCCGGCTATGTGGTCTGGGCCCATGACGGGGACGGTAGCGAAGGTACTTATGTGACAATCACCGAAAGCGGACAAAACCTGCTAAAGAATCAGGAAGAGATCTTAAAAAACTATTATGGGAAGGTGTTTGAAAAGTTCGGAAAGGATAATCTGATTCAGTTACTTTCACTTATGAAGCAGTTAGAGACGGTTATGAGCAGCGAGATGGAAAATCTGGAGGT
>JBJENM010000067.1:0-3293 GCA_051880175.1 Agathobacter sp.
AACCCACGTATCCAGCTTGGAAGGCTGGTGTTCTACCATTGAACTACACCCGCGTATAATCGGGGTGACAGGATTCGAACCTGCGGCCTCCTGGTCCCAAACCAGGCGCTCTAGCCAAACTGAGCCACACCCCGAAGGCATATTTTTTTCGGCCACACCCGTGACGCAAGTAGTATTATATGATAGGCAGAGAGACTTGTCAACACCTTTTTTAAAAAATCTGCATATTTTTTCAGTGCCCGCAAATGCGCTATTTCAGCACATTTGCGAGAATATCCTTCATTGCCCGGAGGGCTTTTCCTCTATGGCTGATGGCATTCTTTTGTTCTCTGGAAAGAGCCGCAGAAGAGCAGCCAAATTCATCCAGATAGAAAATCGGGTCGTAACCAAAGCCGTTTTCTCCTTCCGGCTGATATCCGATATAACCTTCCATGGTCTGTGTTGTAACAAATTCACGTCCATCCGGAAGCACTGCTGCAATTGCGCAGACAAACCGCGCGGTTCGTTTTTCCTTTTCTACTCCCTCCAGACGATGGATAAGGTTTTGGTTTTTTATGGTGTATGAGGTATCCTCTCCCATGTAGCGGGCGGAATACACCCCCGGCTCCTTATTCAGGTAATCGATTTCCAGCCCGGAATCATCCGCAAGAACGATTGCGTCCGACACACAATCGCCGATTGCCCTTGCTTTGATTAATGCATTCTCTTCAAAGGTCTGCCCATTTTCCACAATATCCGCCGTAATTCCCGCTTCCTTCATGGACAAAATCTCCACATCCATACCTGCCATGATTTCACGGATTTCACGCATTTTGTCTTTATTTCCCGTCGCAAAAATAATCTTTGTCATATTACTAATATCCTTCCTCAAATGCTTTTTCTATTGCATGATAAATACCGGTTGCAGCCGCCTCCTGGTACTCCTTCGAATTTAATTTTTCCAGTTCCGTCCGGTTCGTCATAAATCCCACTTCAATGAGTGCCACCGGCACCTTACTGGTACGGACAATATAAATTTTATCCGCCTTGACCAGCCCTTTATTTTTGCTTCCTGTCTCCGCCGTTACCTCCTCCAGACAGATCTTGGCAAGGCGCTCGCTGGAGTATTCCGACTTATCGCTCTCGCTGTAAAGCACCTGTGTTCCGGTGGAATTCGTGTATCTTCCGCTATTGGAAGCATTGTTATGTATGCTGATAAACAGATCCGCATCCGCTTTATTTGCAAGCTGCACTCTCTGATCCAGTGTCACTGACACATCCTCTGTCCGCGTATAATACACCCCAATATTTTCAGGGCTCTTATCCAGAATTTCCTTTAACTCAAGCAGAATCGCAAGATTAATGTTTTTTTCCAGGATTCCCTGTTTTGAGGCGCCGCCATCCCTGCCTCCATGTCCCGCATCCACAACAATGACTTTATCATACAGCTCATGGGGATCAACAAAATTCAGGAAAAGGCTTCCGTCGGCACAGTTGTCCGAAACCTCATACAGCTTATCCAGTGCAAATGCAATTACCCCTTTTGTTCCTTCTCTGTAATAAGAGATTGCTTCAATATGATCGCAGCTTCCCTTCACGCTGTACCTGGAAAAGTAGTCTGTAGCATCTGTGGGAATACGAATATATATCGTCTGCAGCAAATAGTTGTTTTCAATTACCACCTCAGAGTAATCCACCCCTTGCGGCAGCTCAATCTTTAGCTGTGCATTGATATCCTCGGTCTCTTCCACTACACTCTGGGGTGCCTGTGCTCCGGCTAAAAGTTCTTCCGCATCCATAGGAACCGCATCATATTCCTCCGAAACGAGGACGGAATTCTCATGTAACTCTGGGAAGAAATAAAGCGATACACACACCACAAGCATTAGGACAACGGAAAGTGGTGCTACCCATTTTAACACTCGTTCATCCATAGTCATCTCTTGTTGCTATATGCCTTGATGCAAAGGTTACAATCCTGTAATTCCTTTACATTAACAAAACGCATTCCGCTGGCACTGATATAGCTTTCTCCATCACTTGTATCCACCAGGGAAAGGGCGTCCTCTCCATCATCATACTCCAATGCAAAAGGATGCAATGCTCCCGGTGTATTTAAGTACACCACAATGGCAAAACGTTCTCCATTTTCCACTGTAACAGGTGTATCAAAATCAATGGTATAATACCCGGCCTGATCTAAGGTTCCGGAGGCGACAGAGGTTCTGTGCACCAGAGAATTTTCGTCTTCAAAATTATTCACTACAAACACCTCATACTCCGTCTTTGCTCCGGTAGCATAAAAGCCTGCAGCCGCAATTTCTTCTTCTCCATTTGCCGTATAGACGTTTGCGCCGAAAATGGATTCCTTTTCGTAACCAATGCTTCCCACCCAGCCGCACAAATCACTCTGGTAAATGACATCGTAATTATCCGTATCCTCTACTCTTGTATACACCACATTATGGGTTCCGATGTTTGTATCATAATAGGAAACGTAAAATACGCCGTCTTCACCAAATTTTTCTCCCCAGCTGTTCTGGCAGATAAACGCTCCGTCCCCTTCCAGATCCGTATTAAAATTGTCTTTTGAATAATTGTCATCCCAACCGATGATTACCACACCATGGTTTGGTTTTTCCGTACCGATATAGCAATAAGCACTGGTTTCGCTGTTGTAATATTCTGAATCCGGATTGGAGCTTCTGATATTGCTGTAAAGGGTTGTCTGCACCCCACCATACTTAAATACTGCAGTCTTAATGGCCTCGTAATCCTTGCCGTCGATAATTCGCATTTCCTGCACATGCTTTACCGCAGTAAGGGAGCTGTCGCTTTTTCCGTCACCGTCCGGGTCATCCGCCTCATAGACCGGTCCCTGCCATGCAGCCAGATATGCCATTCCCATGGTATATTCGCCGCCGTCGAACTGATCCACTTTAAAGGAATTGCAAAGCGTCATATGATCTACCGCAAAATATTCCGGATTTTCCGGAAGCATCATGGACTCCAATGCGCTGGTAGCCGCAAAAGCCCAGCATGTCCCGTAAGAACCCTGATTGCGGATTTTTGACACTCTTTGCTTTTCACGAAGATCATATCGGGGCGGGATGATGGTTGCACTCTCTGATGTATCCGCCGTCGTCACGGTCTTATTTACAATATCGAAATTAAGTGAGTACCCCAGCAATTCGGACAGATCATTTAAGCTTACAAACAGTGTTCCGTCCTGCTCGGTAAGGGCAGATTCGATGGATACCTTTTTATCCCCCACAACAGCAGAGTCCTCATGTAAAGAGAATCGAACAGAATTC
>JBJENM010000068.1:0-14276 GCA_051880175.1 Agathobacter sp.
GAACGTTTAAAAAGCGTCGGTACTTAATGAGCAATTCATTGCGAATTTAGTACCGCTACGCTTTTTACAAACGAGAGTGGGTTCTGATTCAAATATGCAAATTCATTTAGGAACACAATTTCGGAATCTGTTGTGTAATGCAGTGAATATTTCCACCGCCTACAATAATCGGTCTTGCATAGATTGGGTAAACCACCCGCTCCGGGAAAAGCTTTTGTAGCATTTCTACTGCAATCGCATCATTTTCATCACCAAACTGCGGCAGGATAACTCCGCCATTTGAAATATAAAAATTCACATAGCTGGCGGCAAGGCGCTCTCCAACCTCACGAACATCCTCTCCCTCTTCAAATACAAAGCCCTCCAGCTCTTCTTCTGTAATGCACACCGGCTTCTTTGGAATCGGAAGCTTATGGACAATGAATTTTCTGCCCTTTGCATCGGTCTCCCGTTCCAAAATTGCAAGATCTTTACAGCTTAGCAGAAACTGCGGGTCATTTACATCCTCCGTCCAGGCAAGAACTACCTCTCCCGGTTTTACAAAGGCGCAGACATTATCCACATGTTCATTGGTTTCATCGTTATAAATGCCATTGGGAAGCCAGATAATTTTTTCCGCTCCAAGGTATTCCTTTAATTCGTTCTCGATGTCTACTTTGGACATCTTCGGATTTCTTCCCTCGCTTAAGAGACACGCCTCCGTTACGATTACGGTTCCCTCGCCATCCGAATGAATGGAGCCTCCCTCCAGCACGAAATCCCGGGCATCATAGCAGTCTATTCCAAGGGAATCACAGATCTTTGCTGCTGCGGCATTATCCCTGTCCCAATGTGCGTAAAGTCCGTCTGTTTCTCCGCCCCAGGCATTGAAGCACCAGTCGATTCCGCGAACATTTTGTCCTTTTTTCACCACACAGGTAGGACCTACATCTCTTGCCCAGGCATCATCGGTTTCAATTTCAAGAATCTGTGCATTCAAAATTCCTGCTTTTTCAAAGGCTGTCCGTACTTCATTCAGATGATCATGATCGCACAGCATCCAGATCTTTTCGCTTTGGGAAATTGCATAGGCAATCCTGCAAAACGCCTCTTTTGCCTCTGCTCCCCCATTCGGCCAGGAGCCCGGTCGTACCGGCCAGATCATCACGCAGCCTTCATGGGCTTCAAATTCCCCGGGCATATGGTAGCCATCTATAGATGGTGTAATTAAATTTTTTGTCAATTGCTTGGTTAATCTGTTATCCATGTTTTCTATTTCTCTTCATAAAACTTTTTAGATGATCTTACAATCTAATTCTATAATCTCATCTTAAAGTCTTCATATCCGAACTGTCTTACCAGCTCACAATCACCATTTTCTCTCATCACATAGATGGATGGCAGCCCGATTCCATTGAAGGTATTATTTTTTACCATGGAATAGATAGCCATATCCATAAAATACAGCCTGTCCTTTGGTCCTTTTTCTTCATCAAAGGAATAGTCCCCTATGATATCCCCCGCCAGACAGGTACAGGAAGAAAGACGGTAGGTGTACTTCTTTTCCCCAGCTTCTCCGCTGTCCATAAGCGGCGGTCGATAGGGCATTTCCAGCACATCCGGCATATGACAGGCTGCAGAAGCATCTAAAATCAAGGTCTTGATGCCATTGTCAACCACATCCATAATTTCGGTGACAAGATATCCCGCATTTAAAGCGATTGCCTCTCCGGGCTCCAAATAGATTTCCACGCCATAGGTTTCTTTCAAATGTCTTATAATGGAGATCAGCCTTTCGATATCATAGTCTTCTCTTGTGATATGGTGACCGCCGCCCATATTCAGCCACTTCATCTGATGCAGATACTTTCCGAATTTTTCTTCCACCGCAGCTACTGTTGTCTCAAGGTCATCTGAGTTCTGCTCGCATAGGGTGTGAAAATGCAGGCCGTCTATCAGATCCAGTGCGTGGGAATCTTCCCCCAAGGCTTTTTCAAAATTAGAGAGAGTCACTCCCAGTCTTGAGCCCGGTGCACAGGGATCATAGATGGCGTGATCTCCCTGGGTGGAGCATTCCGGATTGATGCGGAGTCCGAGGCTTGGTAGCGAATTGTATTCGTCATTCCTTCCAACTGTATTGCAGGTTTTGACGCTTCTGCATCTTAACGCAAACTTCTTAATCTGAGAGAACGAATTAAAGATAATATGGTCGCAGATGCCCGCAAGCTCATCGATTTCATTCTCATGGTAAGCCGGAGCAAACACATGATTTTCCTTGCCCATCTCTTCTTTTCCAAGCCTTGCCTCATACAGACCGCTGGCCGTGGTTCCGGCAAGATACTTCCCGATGAGAGGATACTCGCTATACATGGAAAAAGCCTTCTGGGCAAGAAGGATCTTACATCCCGCCTCTTTTTGTACACGCTCTAAAATTTTTAAATTGTCGATCAGTTTTCCTTCATCTATCACATAAGATGGGGTTGGAACCTCATGAAGCTGCATGTTTCTTCCTCTGTGCTTGTATTTAGTCAACTAAAACCGGATTTTCTTCTACGACCCATGGAAGTCCCCATTTATTCAGCGCTTCCATGTATGGGTCCGGATCAAACTCATCGGTGGTATAGACTCCCGGCTTTTTCCATTGTCCGGTCACAACCATCATTGCACCGATCATTGCCGGTACACCTGTGGTATAAGAAATCGCCTGGGACTCCACTTCCCTGTAGCATTCCTGATGATCACATACATTGTAAATATAGATGCTTCTTTCTTTTCCATCCTTTACTCCGGTAAAGATACATCCGATGTTTGTCTTTCCGACGGTTCTTGGTCCAAGGGATGCCGGATCAGGAAGAAGTGCCTTTAAAAACTGAATCGGAACAATCTGCTGACCATTGAATTCAACGGGTGTAGTTCCCAGCATTCCCACATTTTCCAGACATTTCATATGTGTTAAGTAGCTCTGTCCAAAGGTCATGAAGAAACGGATTCTCTTAACTCCGGGAATATTTCTTGCAAGAGCTTCGATTTCTTCATGGTGAAGAAGATACATATCCTTTTGTCCGACGCCTTCAAAATTGTACTCTCTCTTAATGCTCATCGCCGGGATCTCAATCCATTTTCCATTTTCCCAGTAGGAGCCCGGTGCAGAAACCTCACGAAGGTTGATTTCCGGATTAAAGTTTGTAGCAAATGGATAGCCATGATCTCCGCCATTACAATCCAAGATATCAATGGTATGGATTTCATCGAAGTAATGCTTCTGCGCATAAGCGGTAAATACACTTGTTACACCGGGATCAAATCCGGTTCCGAGAAGCGCGGTAAGTCCGGCCTTCTCATACTTTTCCTGATATGCCCACTGCCAGGAATAATCAAAATATGCCGAAAAACCAAGCTCCTTGCAGCGCTTTTCGTAGACTGCTCTCCACTCCGGGTCGTTGGTATCCTCCGCTTCGTAGTTTGCAGTATCGATATAATGTACGCCGGTTTCAAGGCAGGCATCCATGATGGTAAGGTCCTGATACGGAAGTGCCACATTCAGCACCGCATCCGGCTTGTAGGAACGAATCAGTTCAACCAGCTCTGCAACATTGTCTGCGTCAACCTTTGCAGTTGTAATCTTTGTCTTGGTGGTTGGCTGCAGTTTTTCTTTCAACGCATCGCATTTGCTTATGGTACGACTTGCAATCATAATCTCATCAAATACATCGCTGTTCTGGCAGCATTTGTGAATTGCTACGGATGCTACTCCACCGCATCCAATAATCATTAATCTACTCATTTTTTTCCTCCTGAATTTCTGGTTCTTTAATTGTTAACATGCATCTATTTACTTTTATTAATTTAGTAGATATGGTCTTGGCGAGACCATCATACTTTTTTTGTTCTCCCTTTTCGGAATTGTGTTCCTAAGAATGAATTTCATGCTTGATTGGTAAATTGTATAATTTCGCCGGTTGATTTTCTTCCAGTACCTAAAATCTTGCCAAATTCCACAATTATGATTCAAATAATCCTTTTTCAGATTTCAAATATGCAAATTCATTCGGGAACACATTTCCGAAATGGGAGTTTTTATTTTGGTATGTACTATTTTAGCAGCATACATACCTTTTTACTTTTTTACCAATTCTAGTATGTACCTTCTCGGAAGGCATGCATACCATTTTCTTTTCTTATTGTTTTTGGTATGTATACTTCAAGAAGCACTACATACAACTTTTCCTTTTCTATTAATTTGGTATGTATATTTCCTAAAAATGTTGGAAGTCCGCAGGAAAATTACATACTTTTTTCTTTATTTTTTTCATTTGGTATGTACGCCCGCTTAAAACCTGCATACAATTTTTCGCTTTTTTCTATTTTGGTATGTATGCACTCAAAAAACCTACATACCAGCTTACATCTTTCCATATTTTGGTATGCACGCACTCGAAAAACCTACATACTATTTTCATCTTTTACATAGTTTAGTAGGTATCCCAGTAAAAACATGCACACCATTTTTCTTTTTCGCCTAAATTGGTACGCACGCTTCCAGCAAACTATTCTGCGTGCTTTTTCCCCTCTTCTTCTTCCAGAAGATCCTCCACATACTTCGGAAGCATGAATGCGCCCCTGTGAAGATTGGTGGTATAATACCAGGTCTTTATGTTTCTTGCTTTCCAGCGAGCCGGATCAAAATCATTGAGTGGATGATACTTTTTCGAGGCAAACCCAAACATCCAGATGCCTGCCGGGCAGGTGGGAATGCTGGCCTGATATACTCGGCTGATTGGAAAGCTCCGGTATACCTTTCGATGCATTGCCCGAAAAGCCTCCTCATCCTCATCGTAGAACGGACTTCCATGCTGATACACCATAATTCCGTCATCATGGAGTGCACGGTAACAGCTGCCGTAGAACTCCTTCGTAAACAGCCCCTCCGTATATCCGAAGGGATCCGTGGAATCATTGATAATCAGGTCATATTTATCCGTACATCTTCGCAGGAAACGAAGACCATCCATATTGGTTACCGTGACCCGTGGATCTTCAAAGCCCTTTGCGGTTTCCGGGAAAAATTCCTTGCTCACGGTCACAAACATCTCATCCGGCTCCACCACGTCGATATGCTCGATTTCCGGATATTCAATACAGGTGCGGGCAACGCCTCCATCGCCTCCACCGATAATCAGAACATCCTTGACATGGGGGTGAACTGCCATCGGTACATGAACCACCATTTCGTTATAAATAAATTCGTCTGCCTCGGAAAAAATAATATCGCCATCCAAAACGATCATTTTCCCAAATTCCTTCGACTCAAATACGTCAATTCGCTGATAATCATTTTCCTGAGAAAACAGCTGCTTATCCACGCGGACGCTGGTCTTGACATTATCTGTGTCCATCTGTGAAAACCAGATATCCATCTTTAGACCTCCTTATCAATCACACATAAATGCAGAACCTCCGGGTCAAGGGTTCCCTGAAGTGAGCAGCCCTTTTCTCTTGCATACTGTATGTATTCAATAATTTCATCTGTAATTCTCTCCCCCGGTGTAAGAATCGGTATTCCGGGCGGGTAACACATCACAAGCTCCCCACAAATCATTCCGGAGGATTCTTCAATCGGAACCTGCTTTTTCTTTGCATAAAAGGCCTGATTCGGTGTCAGAACCACCTCCGGCTGAATGAACTCTCCGCAATACAGATCATTGGTATTCTTTCCGTACACTCGCTTGATGTCTTCTAAGGCTCCCACAAGACGCTCAATATCCTGAATTCGGTCTCCAATGGAAATATACGCTAAGATATTTCCGATATCTCCAAACTCAATCTGTATGTCATACTCATCCCGGAGCAGATCATATACTTCGATTCCGGTAAGACCAATTCCCTGGGTATAGATGGAAAGCTTCGTCACATCATAATCGAACACGCTGTCACCATCAATCAGTTCTTTTCCATATGCATAATAACCGCCGATGGCATTGATCTCACTTCTGGCATATTCCGCCATACGGCTCACTTTTGCAAAGGACTCTTCTCCGCGCAGGGCAAGATTTCGCCTTGAAATATCCAGACTGGACAGCAAAAGGTAGGAAGCACTGGTGGTCTGCGTAAGATTAATGATCTGTCTCACATAATCCGCATCCACATGTTCACCGCAAAGCAAAATGGAGCTCTGTGTCAGACTTCCTCCGGATTTGTGCATGGATACCGCAGCAAGATCCGCTCCCGCAGCAATTCCTGAAATCGGAAGATCCTCATTGAAATACAAATGCGTTCCGTGTGCTTCGTCTGCAAGAACCTTCATTCCTTTTTCATGGGCAAGCCTGGCAATTTCAACCATATTGGAGCAGATGCCATAATAGGTAGGATTATTGATAAATACAGCAACCGCATCCGGATTTTCCCCAATGACGCGGCGCATTTCCTCCACTTCTACGCCAAGGGCAATGCCGATTTTCGGGTTTACCTTTACCTCAACATACACCGGGATTCCGCCGCAGAGCACAAGGGCGTTGATCACGCTCTTATGCACATTTCTCGGAAGAATAATCTTATCCCCTGCTTTGCAAACAGCCAAAATCATGGTCTGTACTGCGCTGGTGGTTCCGTTTACCATGAAAAAAGCATGGCTTGCACCGAAGGCTTCGGCGGTAAGGTCCTCCGCTTCCTTGATGACAGAAACCGGATGTCCCAGATTGTCCAAAGGCTTCATGGAATTGACATCCAGTCCAACACATTTTTCTCCGAGAAGCTCCACAAGCTCCGGGTTTCCTCTTCCTCTTTTATGCCCCGGAACATCAAACGGAACTACTCTTTTTTTGCGGAAATGCTCTAATGCTTCATATATTGGTGCTGATTTTTGGTTCATTTCATTCTCTTCCCTTTAGTTTCATTAAAAAAAGCAAGTGGTAACACACCACCTGCTTTCAACGACGAAATAAGCTATCCCATATAAGAGTATTTCTGCAAATAAATGCTACTCATATTGACCGTTTCACAAGATGATGTGCCCATGCACTGATTATAAAGTAATCAACTTATAAAATTTGAGCTTTTAACTCAATCAATAATTCGCTTTGCAAAACAAATACTCTGTTTTACTCACAATTTGGATTATATATCCAGATAAGGATAATGTCAAATAGCTTTTATACTACTGACCCAGACACATTTCCATTGCCTCTTTCACTTCATTCATTCCAAAAGGCTTACGAATACAGGTAACTGCTCCTTTTTCCTTTGCAGAGTCTATAATATGCTGCATTCCACCGATGGATGAGCAGATGACAACCTTTGCCTTCGGATCAAGTGACCTTAATTTTTCTAAGGTTTCAATCCCATTATCCTCCATAATGATATCCAGAAATACAACATCCGGCTTTTCTTTTTCGTAAATCTCCAATAATTCTTCTCCGGATTTGGTTCCAATTACGTTGTGCCCAAGCTCTTCCAAAAATTCTCCAAGGAAATCACGCATCATGGCTGCATCGTCTGTTACAATCACTTTTGCCATACTAAAATTCTCACTTTCTTTTGTATCTGTTTTTCTGTGTAAAAATTTTTCGTCTAGTTTTTCAACTGCTCTAAAGCATCCCTGACATTTTTAGAAACCTCACCAACGGTATCGGTTGCTGCACTGATTTCCTCAGTCCGGGCTGCAAGGTCTGTCATATGGTCGCTTACTGCATTCACAAGATTCTTTAGTTCGCTTGCTTTTTCTGTCAGTTCTTCTATGGTTGAAGAAATCTGCTCTTTGTTTGTAATACTGTCTGCAGAGGCTTCTTCACAGGAAGCAGACAGCTCCCGCATCTCTGCTGCAACAACAGAAAATCCTTTACCGGATTCTCCTGCCCTTACCGCCTCCACCGCAGCGTTCAATGACAGGAGGCCGGTCTGCTTGGAAATCTTAGAGATATTCTTATTATTCCGCTCCAACTCCAACAGCAGCGTGGATATATCCGCAAAAGAATCTACCATCTGATTGCAGAATTCCCGGACCTCCTCCATGGCCTCCTGAATCTGGCAGGTTTCCTGAGCGGTCTGTTCATTTCCCTGTGCCACTTCTGAGATAGATATATCCAGCTTATCAAAATCATTTTCCACAAAAGCTGCAATCTGCTCGCTTTTTTCTCTTGCATGGTCGGATAAAGCCAGAATCTTTCTGCTCTCTTCTTCTACCTTCTTTTTCTCAAACTGTATACAGCTCTCCGGCACATTGCAGCCATTGTATATGGCAACCGCCATATCCTTACAGTTTCCGTATCCGCAGGCACCGCAATTGATACTGCGCTCAGCATCGGTATGCTTTTCCATAGACAAATAGATTTTGTCCAATTCCTGCTGTGACGGCATCTTGATACCACACTCTGCAGATTTATCCGTATAGTGGCGTACAAAATCCTCCAACTTCAGTCTGGAAAACTTTCGGTTCAAACGGCGCAACCGCCGCTTCGGTGATAATTTTCCCTCAATTCGTCCAAGTCCCTTCTTTTTCCCACGAAGCTTGGCACGAATCTGATTCATCACAAAATAGATGTCATCCGAATCTGTAATTTCCGGATCTGTCGCAGTACCATACAGACAACCCTGAGAACAATTCAAGGCATCCACCATGAACGGAAGATCCTTGCCATCCTCAATCTGCTCTTTGTACTGTTCTAAAAACTCATAGACATGCTTTTCTCCCTCAATCTGGCGAATAAACATGTCTTCCCCGCAGAACCAGTAGACATTTTCCTTTAATCCACCCGGCATCGGGTAAATTGCTCCCATACCATACTCGATTTCATCAGAGGCATCCGCTCCGAACAAATTATGCCTTTGCATATATTCGATCAGATGCTTAAAGGTCACATTATACTGGATATTTCCCTCGGTATTCGGGTCCTCAATCTCGTTTTTCTTAGCAATACAAGGACTGATAAAGGCAAGCTTATCTGTAACCTTTAAATATTTTCTGGCATAGACTGCCATACACATCATTGGACTGTGAATTGGGAAAAGCTGTGGAATCAGCTGTGGAATATACTTTTCAATATATCCTACTACCGCAGGACACGGCTGGGAGATTCCGCCATAAAAATTGTATTTTGTAATATAACGAATATAAGCCCAGGTCGTAATATCTGCCCCTGCAGCAACATTAAAAATCCGTTTTACGCCAAGCTTTTTTAATCCGCCTAAAATCCTTCCATACTCCTTTGGATAATTGGCCATAAAAGCCGGTGCCACCAGTAACGATATTTTCTCTCCACGCTTTAAATCTGCGAAAAACCGTTCTGTATCATCTTCGTAAGAACGCGCCTGATGCTCGCAGGCATCAAAGCAGGAACCGCACCCGATACATTGTGTTGGATTAACATCGATCCGCTGTCTGCCATTTGCTACCGTAGAACAATTTGCCGTAATAACAGGACAAACCGAAATGCAACGATTGCATCCTACACATTTTTCATTCGTAAAAATCAAGCCCTGATTCATTCGTAAACTCCTCTGTCGCGTAACGGGTACTCCCCAATACCCAGCATTTATATGCAAAGTATATCAAATGTGCAGAAGAAAAACAACTAACCAATTTCTTCAATCTTTTCTGCAGGCAGCCACTTACGAAGAACTTTGTATGCAACCTTTAGTACAATCGGCTTGGTAATGTAATCATCCATGCCCTCTCGTAACATTTCCTCCTTCACACCTGCAACCGCATCAGCAGTCAGTGCAATAATAGGAACGTTCTGGTTTGGATTTCCGCGAAGTTCACGAATATGTTTGGTAGTCTCCACTCCATCCATCTCCGGCATAAAGTGATCCATAAAGATTAAATCATAGGTATCACTTTCCAGCTTTTGCAGAGCTTCCTTGCCACTCTCTGCAGTATCGATCTGCATTCCTGTTGTGCTTAATAGCTCCTTGGCAACTAAAAGATTAATGATGGTATCATCAACAATGAGCACCTTTGCCTTTGGCGCAAGGAATGGTTTCTCGTCCTTTGAAACACCATTTTCTTCCTCTTGGTAGTCATAGTCCTCAAGCTTTCCGGCAGGGTTCCAATCCAATACTTCCACAGGAACTTCAAAAGAAAATGTGCTTCCCTTACCGTACTCACTTTCTACAGACACACTACCATTCATAAGATTTACCAGCTGCTTACTGATCGCAAGTCCCAAGCCTGCGCCTTCCTTATGATGGTTTACAGAAGTATCCACCTGTCCATAGTTCTTAAAAAGCTTGGGCAAATCTTCTTTCTTAATACCAATACCGGTATCTACCACAGTAAAACGGAAATTTCCGTGGCAATCATCCTTCCTCTCCATTTGCACTTCAATGGTAACGGAGCCCTTATCCGTGTACTTGATGGCATTGGTCGTAAAATTAATCATAACCTGCTTCAGTCTTACGACATCTGCATTAACAAAGCTTGGAAGGTCCTCTTGTATGTTCATTTCAAGTGTAAGCTTACCATTATTCCTGGCCTTTGCAATCTCATACACATCATTTATCAGTGACATGGTTGCAAATCGTTCCGGGATAATCTCAAACTTACCGGCTTCAATCTTGGAAAAATCCAAAATATCATTGATTAAGGTTAAAAGCCCAAATGCAGAGGATTTCACAATTGAAAGATTCTTCCGAACCGCTTCCGGCAATTCCTCGCGAAGCGAAACCTCTGTCAAACCGATAATCGCATTCATAGGCGTGCGTATTTCATGAGACATGGTAGATAAGAAGTTACTCTTTGCCTTATTTGCCTCTTCTGCATTTATTTTCTCAATACAAGTTGAAATCGTATTAACCAGCTCCGACAATAGGAATTTTTCCACAATCATGTAAGGAGTCGTATCGTAACGGTCAAACATTATTGCGCCGGTATAAGCACCATCGGACATCATTGGAATCCACAGCTGGTTGCCCAACAAAACGGGAAAAACCACCTTATCCTTCAAATTATGAATGGATGATTCTGTGTGATCAATTTTATGGAAAGGATTTACTTCTATATATCCATAATGATCATAGGTAGCTGTAGTATTCGCAATCTGTTCCCTTGTCATATATGGAAAATACTCTTTTAACTCATTTTCAGGTCTGGAATTCCACTGGAAGTTCACCTGATTGTTTCCATCGGTCATATCCGTTTCAATGACAACGATACGATCCATGTGGAAATAATTTCCGATATCCTTTAATACCTCATGAATTCCTTCCGTTAAATCCGGAACGTACTTTAACTGCTCTACCACTCTCGCAATAAACTGATGTCCGCTTGCCAATCTGGTAAAATCCTCTTCCTTAAAGCTACTTACCTCACGCATAACCTGCTGATATAAGGAATTCTTTTTCTGATCTGAATTTTCCACTAACGCTGCAGATACACGCTGTCTGTTGAGAGTCTCCTGGTTTAACTTACTCTGGGTAATATCATGCAGCTTACCGATCACACTGACCGGCACACCATTATCCTCTACCACAAAGCATTCACACCAGAACCATAAGGGAATTCGTTTTCCGTCTACCTCATGGGTAAGCTCTACCTCGGCACCCTTTAGAGTATTGTCTTCAAATTGTTTCTGAAGCACATTTAAAAGAACCCGAATCTCCGGGTGCTCTTCCAAAACCTCATAAACATTCTCATATTCCACATTTTCATTCTTTTGGCCATTTTCGCGATATAGAGAACGATTGGCGCGGTAGTAATGATTTTGTGGATAATATTCAAAAATAATATCATCCATTCCCTCTACCAAAAGCTTATATCGATAGTCCTGCGCCTTTTCCTGTAATAAAGCCTTGTGTTGAAGCTCCAATGCCTCCTTTACACGCTTCATAAGCCCCATCAAAAAAACAGTACACACGACATATTCCAAGGTAAAACCAATGACGTAAGCGCGGAAGGTCTGCATATGAGACCAATTCTTGTATTGTACCTCCATCTTGCCGGCACAATTTATATACACAGCTCCCACCATAACCAGATAAGAGATGCACGTCGTAATCACAGTAAATTTAGGATCAAAATACAGACAGCTGGCAATGGGTGCTAAGATAAAAGTAATATAAATGCCCACATCATTAAAGCATCCCAGTGTTCCAATGAAAATGGAGATAGCAATTGTCATATAATATTTTAGGAACTCATCCGGCACCTTAAGATAATACAAAAGAAGCGGAGATAATGTTGTTCCAAATCCTAAAATACGAATACTCCACAAAAGTCTCGTATTAAACCTAAAAATATTCAAATGATACGTGATTAGAAGTGCAAAAATCGCCAGTGCACAAACTGCAAGGCACCGCATCACCAATCGGTTCATTTTTCGTGTGTTATCCTGTAACATGTAAAACTCCTTTGATAGTCATGCTAAATTGTGATAAACATGTATACTTCATTAACTAGGAAGCAGATGTTCCATATTCTCAATTTTATACGAAAACCTCATACCGGTCAATGACCCAGTCCAACTTTGCTAAATCTAAGGAGCTATCACAGTACATACATTTTCCACCATCTTTTAACGAAATGGACGCACCGCAATTTGGACATTTCAAGTACACTTTTTCGTTTAAGACCTGCGTAACAGCATCCGCACTGCGCCTAAGCCTCGCTTTGGCTTTTTCGTTCATTCGTCTTATCTTTTTTTCATCATAGCAATAGCATTGCATAAGCAGTTCAACATCAATATACTGAAACCTTTCGTCTGACCATGTTTTTTTCATCCGGAACCGTTCCACATTCAGATAAACAACATTTTTATATCTGCTCAGCAGTTCTTTCACATCCAAATTCACAAATACTTTTACTTCTTTTTCATGAGTTGCAAAATGCAGAACCTGCATTCGGCTGTTCAATACGGCAGCAACGGCCTCTGTGGAAAAGCCGGCGTCCCTCTTTCTGATTTGTGCTGCAATTTTATTATTATTTCTCATATCTTCATCGTATTTTACTGTAACAATAGGATTTACGATAATCGACACCAGCAGTGATAGAATTATAGAACCGGCGAAAATTGCAAGCCCGCCCAAAAATGCTCCATAAATAAAAGAGCCTATTATTCCCATCAGTATATTTTTCATTCCCTCCGGTGGTATTTTCCCAAAATATGGCATAAGATTTATGATAATCAAATATGCAAAAGCTCCGAGGCCTCCGCAACATAAAGCAAGCTCTCTGATGTATAATATGGCATGGGTAAGACCATGAAATGCAACCATAGCCGTATCCTTAAACCGTACATAATTAACCTTATGCTGAAAGTCCTCAAAATTAAACTGTGTACCACAGTACTTACAGCCTTCAAAAAAATTTTCAAGAACGTCCATATTGCCACAGCATGGACAGTTATACTTATCCTGTGAATGCATGGATTCAATCACATCTAATACCATTTCACAATCCTTATTATATTCCTTCACTTTCTTTCCGTTTTTTCGAAAGATAAGTCTTTTTGTCATAAACTTATGTACTTCATATGTTGTGTATCTTCCATCTCTTCTGGCAAGTACAGTTGAAACATTGTTTCGAGCATTTTTTAATATAACCTGCATACTCAGCCCTTTTTTATCGAGACGTTCCCTATTCAGTTGCAGAGCATACATTCCCCACTGCGTTGTCTCCCTCTTTACTTTATCTGAAGCATGCAAATAATACTCAATAAAACTTTTTTGAAATGCTTCCGCCGTATCCTCTGCTCTTTTTTCATCTGCACTTCCTATTTTTGATAGTGAAAATAGGAAATTATTGAATACTTCTCCCATGTCTCTTCAGTAATCCTCCCGCATGATAAAATATATTATTTAATTTTATCAAATTGGAAGAAGCTCAACTATCCGGATTATGTAAACCCTGCGTAATTCCACCGTAAAAATAGGGTAAAAAAGGCACCCCATACATGGAGTGCCTTTCGTATTTCATCATTTAGTTGTAGAAATGCTGTTGCATAAATATAGTTTCCGAATTTCTTAGAACTTACCTGCTCTTGCTGCTTCCTCAACAGAAACGGCAACTGCTACGGTAGCACCTACCATTGGGTTGTTACCCATTCCGATAAGACCCATCATCTCAACGTGAGCCGGAACAGATGAAGATCCTGCAAACTGAGCATCTGAGTGCATACGTCCTAAAGTATCGGTCATACCATAAGAAGCCGGACCAGCAGCCATGTTGTCCGGGTGAAGGGTACGTCCTGTACCACCGCCGGATGCTACTGAGAAGTACTTCTTACCCTGCTCGATACATTCCTTCTTGTATGTACCTGCTACCGGATGCTGGAAACGTGTCGGGTTGGTTGAGTTACCGGTGATAG
>JBJENM010000069.1:0-14054 GCA_051880175.1 Agathobacter sp.
TTATTGCGAATTTAGTACCGCTACGCTTTTTACAAACGAGAGTGGGTTCTGATTCTAATATGCAAATTCATTCTCGGGAACACTTTTCCAAAATGGGAGTTCTTTTTTTGCTCTGTACCTAAAATCCTTCAAAAAAGCGCTGTTTTCATGCCTTTTTTCGCTCAATTGTATGTTTTGACGCTCCTGTTTTTACTGTATACCTAAAATATTCAAAATTTTAGGTATATACCAAAATCAGACCTTCGAAATCATACAATTTGCCGAAAAAGTGCTCCATATTCGACCATATTTCTTGTTTTTTAGGTATACGGCAAAAATACCCCCTCGAAATAATACAATTTCTATACTTTACAGTCCTTCTCCCAGTTGTTACAATGACATTATCTTTTTTCAACCGATGATTTGGTTTTGTGCTTATGAACTCTTTTCCAGATTTTACGGAAAAGGAGTCACATCTTTATGACTGATACAAATAACAATTATCAATCCATCTTGGCAAATCAAATCGAGGCTCTGCAAAACGAAATCGCAAAACTGCCCCGTGGGTCCCTGGTTTGTTCCACCACAGGGAAATACCGGAAATACTATCACAGAGTCAATGGGCAATCCATCTATTTAACCGCCAAAGAACTCCCCCTTGCCAGGCAGCTGGCTCTAAAAATGGTTCTTACCGCCAAGCTTGAGGACACCCTCTCTGAAAAGCTTGCCTTAGATGCCTATATCGTGAAAAATCAAAGGCGCAGCAAGAAGCTGGATTTATTATTAGAAAAGAAGCCATTTCTTATGGACTTATTGGAAGACCAGTCTTTTTTCCTATTTGAAGAGGATACAAAAAAATGGATGGATGCAAACTATGTACACAACACAAGGCATCCGGAAAATCTGATACACAGATCTCTTTCCAATCATTTTGTAAGGTCCAAGTCGGAGCTTCTCATTGATACCTCATTGTATTTAAATAAAATTCCCTACCGCTATGAATGCGGACTCGAACTTGGCGATGAGGTTTACTTCCCTGATTTTACAATCCTGCATCCAACGACCCATGAAATCTATTATTGGGAGCACTTTGGAAAAATGGATGAATCCTTCTATGCAAATAACACGTTCTATAAGCTGCGCACTTACTGTGAATATGGAATATTTCCATCTATCAATCTAATTACGACCTATGAAACGAAATCCCATCCCTTAGATCCCCAAACTGTGGAAGCCATTATTCAGCAGTATTTTATGTAACGAAAAGCTCAAGTACATTTCTGTACTTGAGCTTCTCATTATTGCTATTCTTCCTCGTCGTCGACCTTATCTTTTGCCCATCCATACGCATATTTTACGGCTTTATTCCAGCCCTTTCGCTTTGCCCGTCGTTCTTCCGGGTCCATGTTTGGCGTAAATACCCGGTCAAGCTGCTGGTTTTTTACAACCGCTTCTTTGTTTTCCCAATAGCCCACCGCAAGCCCGGCAAGGTATGCTGCCCCCATTGCCGTAGATTCTACACAGGCAGGGCGGTTTACCGGTGCATCCAGCATATCCGCCTGAAACTGCATCAGGAAGTTATTTGCGCTTGCTCCTCCATCCACCCGAAGAGAGCGGATTTCGATTCCGGCATCTGCTTTCATCGCATCAATGACATCACATACCTGAAGCGCAATCGACTCCAGAGTGGCACGAATAATATGATTCTTATTTGTTCCACGGGTAATTCCAACAATAGTTCCTCTTGCATACTGATCCCAATGAGGAGCTCCCAACCCTGTAAAGGCCGGAACCACATAACATCCATGGGTTCCTTTTACCTTCGTTGCCATATATTCGGAATCCATGGCAGAGTCAATCATCTTCATCCCGTCCCGAAGCCACTGGATTGCGGCACCTGCAACAAAAATGGATCCCTCCAATGCATAATTTACTTTTCCATCCAGTCCCCAGGCAATGGTAGTTACAAGACCATTTTTCGAAAATACGGGAGTTTCTCCGGTATTCATAAGAAGGAAGCAGCCGGTTCCGTATGTATTCTTTGCCTCCCCTTCATTAAAGCAGGTCTGTCCAAAAAGTGCAGCCTGCTGGTCTCCTGCCGCGCCGGCAATCGGAATGGCAGCTCCTAAGAAAGAAGGATCTGTGTAGCCATATACGCAGCTGGAGGGCATTGGAGTCGGAAGCATGCTCTTTGGAATATCCAGTTCTGCAAGAATCTCTTCATCCCACTCTAAGGTGTTGATATTAAACAGCATCGTTCTGCTTGCATTGGAATAATCTGTCACATGAACCTGCCCCTTTGTAAACTTCCAGATCAGCCAGGTCTCTACCGTACCAAACAGAAGCTTTCCTTCCTCTGCAAGCTCTCTTGCTCCTTCCACATGGTCTAATATCCATTTGATCTTGGTGGCGGAAAAATATGCGTCTATGATAAGACCGGTCTTCTGACGGAAGGATTCCTCCAGACCTTTTGCTTTAAGCTCGTCTGCAATATCCGCGGTGCGCCTGCATTGCCACACAATCGCATTGTACACAGGCTCGCCGGTCTCTTTATTCCACACAATTGCCGTCTCACGCTGATTTGTAATTCCGATTCCGGCAATATCCTGCGGCTTTGCATTGATCCGGTTCATAGCCTCCACCGCAACCCCAAGCTGTGTGGACCAAATCTCATTTGCATCATGCTCCACCCACCCCGGATTCGGAAAAAACTGTCGGAATTCCTTTTGTGCCATGGAGCAGATATTTCCTGCTTCATCAAATAAAATACAACGATTGCTGGTTGTTCCGGCATCCAATGCCATAATATACTTACCCATTCTTTTCTCCTCCCAATTCATAGTATCATGCATAAAAAAATGGAGATACACGAAATGAACACCGAAAGATTTCCTCCGGTATATCAAAATCACTCTCCAATCTCCGATTTCACCTTATTCATTTGCTATCATTATATCATTGTGCTTCTCAAAAAAGAAGCCGCAAAAGCAATTTCGACACATCTTCCAAAAAAGTCATTTTGGACTTGTAACATTTTCACATTTGGAATATTTCGCCATATAAATTTTTTGCTATACCTAAAAAAGTGAAAAAAAGCCATGTTTTCAGGACTTTTTCAAGGCAATTGTATGTTTTCGCAAGATGTTTTTTGGCCTGTACCTAAAGAATAGCACATTTCTAGGTATACAGCAAAATCCAGTTCGCGAAAAAATACAAAATGCCGTTTTAGACGGCATTTTAAGGCTATTTTTTCAAGAAATTAGGTATATTCCAAAGAATATGCCCCCATATTATACAAATTAACTTTTCAAAGCAGTTTTCCGTTGAAAACTTCTTATAAGTAGCTTCTAAAAATGAATTTTGCTATTCCAAACAGAACTTTTAAAAAGCGTCGGCACTTAACGAGCAATTTATTGCGAATTTAGTACCGCTACGCTTTTTACTAAGCGGGAGCGCGTTCTGTTTGGAATACGCAAATTCATTTTTTGAATTGCACAAATCCGAAAAAACATAAAATAATTTGATGCACTCTTATCCCAACCGAATGCGATTGATCACAGAGATCTTTGCTGCTTTTTCTTCAAATTCTGCCTCTGTCATGACATCGGTTGTAAATGCTACTTCTTCTGCGCAGGCACATACTGCTCCACATGAGACACCATCTACATACTCCACCTTGCCAAATGCTTCCTCAACTGCTGTCTTGTCGGAAGAAGTGCGCACGAAAAAGGCATTTTGGGTTTCCAGATAGTCGATGATTTCCATCTTCTCCGGCTTCCAGTCGATAAAAATATTGGTGTGCTGATGCTTTACCATATCCACAACATCTGCCACTACAGCACTGGCTGTCGGGAGTTTTCCTGCTCCGCTTCCATAGAACATAGCATCGCCTAACACATTACCGTGTACAAAAATTCCGTTAAATACATCGTTTACATTGCATAATGGATGTGATGCTTTTAACATGAATGGTGCAACCATACAGGAATAGCTGTCACCCACCTTCTTACTTGAGGCAAGAAGCTTAATGGAACGATTCATTGCCTTGGCATACTTAATATCCGTGGCAGAAATCTTTGTAATTCCTTCACAATGTATATCTTCAAAATCAACCTGTTTTCCACATACCAAAGAAGTAAGGATTGCAATTTTTCTGGCAGGATCATGGCCTTCGATGTCCGCTGTGGGGTCCTTCTCCGCATAGCCTTTCGCCTGGGCATCCTTTAATACTTCGTCAAAATCGGCGCCTTCATCCGTCATCTTTGTAAGCATATAGTTTGTGGTACCATTTAAGATACCGGTTATTTCTTCAATTTCATCTGCGGTTAAGCACTTGTTCAATGGACGGATAATCGGGATACCGCCGCCTACACTGGCCTCAAATTGAAAGTTTACTCCATGCTCCCTTGCGATTGCGATTAACTCTGCACCTTTTGCTGCAACAAGATTTTTATTTGAAGTAGTAACCTGTTTCCCTGCTTCAAGCATGGCCTTAACGAAGGTATAAGCCGGTTCCACGCCTCCCATGGTCTCAACAACAATTCCGACCTCCGGGTCCTCTGCAATGATCTTATAATCTCTTATGACCTTATCCTGAATTGGGTCCCCCGGAAAATCCCGAAGATCAAGTACATACTTTACTTCTACCGGTTCTCCAGCACGTCTTGTAATCTTCTCCTGATTGATGTTTAATACTTCGACTACACCAGAACCGATTGTTCCGTAGCCCATTACTGCAATTTTCATTTTCTTACTCCTTAGCTAATATTTTTGCAAAATGTATTCCCCGGACAGCTTCAATGGCACTTACCATTTCCGCCTCATCCCCTGTCTCTCTGAAAATATCAATACTAAGAGTCAGGGAAGCGATTCCGCCTATCGGTACACTTTGATGAATGGTCAATATATTCGCGTGAAATTCCGCAATCGTCTTAAGCACCGTTGATAAAAGTCCCGGTTCATCATCCAATTGAATGACCATGGTGATCGTTCTGCCCTTCGAATTCTCATGATATGGAAAAATATCATCCTTATACTTGTAAAAAGAGCTTCGACTGATTCCAACTGCCTCCGTTGCTTCGAGCACGGACTCCACTTTTCCGGACTCCAAAAGGCGTTTTGCTTCCACAACCTTAAGAAGAACCTCCGGAACTGCTTTTTCCCGCAGAACATAATGCGTTGATTTCTCTGCCATTTCCCTTCGACTCCCGTCTTTTGACACCTCAATTTCTACGCATAAACCGCCGCTTTTTGTTCGCACACGGCTTACATCTGTCTCCATGAGGAAGATTTTATCACAGTTCCTTCCTAAAAACAACCTAAAAAAACCGTGCCGGTTTCCCAGCACGGTTTCCTTATCCTTCGCTCTATTATGGACGTGCCTTTCCGCACTCACTACAGAACTTTCCGGTATTTACAGCACCGCATTCGCAGGTCCATTCCCCTGCAGGTGCAGGTTTTCCACACTCACTGCAGAACTTTCCGGTATTTACCTTACCACATTCACAGGTCCACTCTTTTGCCGGTGCAGGAGCCGGTTTTCCGCATTCGCTGCAGAACTTTCCGGTGTTATCCTTACCACATTCACACTTCCAGGTGTTAGCAGCTGCTGTTGCCATTCCTGCACCTACCACTGCCCCTGCAGAAGGAGCCTGCTGTGCCTGCGTCGTCTGTGCCTGGACATTCTGACCCATCTGGTTTAAGCTGCCCATCATATTTCCCATGGCTCCAACGCCCATTCCAACACCCATGAAACCGGTCATGGCACCTGCTGAGTTTGATCCGGCAGCCTTAACGCCCTCAGACATATTCTTAACCATATATCCTTGCGCAACGCCCGGATCTGAAAGCATAGCACCCTCGTTTCTGGTGTTGATAAGCTCCTGAGACTTCTCGTCGTAAGAGATACTTCTGATACCAACTGCCTGGATTTCCATACCACGCATCTGGTTCCACTCTTCGTCGAGGACATTTGCCATATATCTTCCAAGCTCGGTAGCCTTGCTGGTTACGTAGGAAATTCTTGTTCCATCCGCAGACATCTGGTTGATTGCAGACTGTAATGCCTCCAGGAATTCAGATAAATACTGCTCGTTAATCTCTGTAATTTCCACATGGTTCTTATTCTTCGGAATAGCCTCTGCATAGAACTGAAGAGGATTTACAACCTTTACCGAATAGGTACCATGTGCGCGGATGAACAATTCCGCATTGTAAAATGTATCAAAATAGTTTACCGGATTTGCGGTTCCGAATTTGATGCCCTTAATCTCCTGAAGATTAATGAAGAATACCTTCTGCTTTGTTGGAGTACCGCCGCCAAATCCGATACGTCCCCAGGCATCCTTTAAGGAATCGCCAAACTGTCCGTTGAATAAAGATGGAAGGGATGAATTGTCTACTTTATAGTATCCAGGTTCCGCAGTATAATCTACAACCTTGCCTCCATCCACAAGCATCATGAACTGATTATCATATACATGAACGATAGATCCGTTGCTGACCGTATCTATGGTTCCCTTCGTATTCTGTCCCTGACGGATCATTACGCCGGTTGTGAAGACTGTCTGGTCTCCCATGTCACCTGCTTCGATGACCTCTTTCCAAGAATCAGCCAGCGTGCTGTTAATTGCACCGGTAAATGCCTTAATAATTCCCATTATGTACCCTCCTCTTTTGGTTACAATAGTCTTTAAACATGATTATAATCTACTTCATAAAATTTGTGAAGAGACCAAACCTTAATATTTATTGGTGTCACGCCAAGTCCGCAGTACTCACAGACAAAATTTTTCCCGATTCCCTTGATCGGCGCACCGCAATGGGGACAGGTTGTGCCATATGCATTGTCAAATTCGAACATATCTGCATCCTGAACATAAATAAGCTCTATGTTGTATTTTGTCTGTTTCTTACGTTCCTTACTGCCCTCGATTACTTTCCCATTCTGTTCCTTATAAAACAGATATCCCACAGCGCATTGTATCGTAATGATGCACTTTCCGGGCTCATGTCGATAATTGGAGATCTCTGTCTGGTGAATCTGGATGTTCTCATACCGTTCCTTTATCTGTGAAAAATTGTTCTCTTCGATTCTGGTACGGATCTCATCCTTCACACTCTCCGAGGTATCCGCCGCCAAACGACTTAGGTTTCCCTCCGAAATTGCATACAGGGCAGAGGTCAGGAGATTTTCTGCTTTTGCCTTAAACTGCGCCCAGGAAAAATCCGGAAAATCCCGCATAATCTGAGGTTCCATCAGTCTCGTCATACCGCAGACGGATTTCGGCTGCTCGGCAAGCACATCCGCCTGCCTTTTATACCCTTCGATAAAGCTCTCTGTTCCGAATGCCGCTTTGGAAAAATCACGAAGCTTTCCTTTCAGGTAAAAGAATACCCCGATCAGGCCTCCTCCGACTGCACAAAACAGCACGAGTCCCACAATTGTCCCACTA
This sequence comes from Agathobacter sp., assembly GCA_051880175.1. GTDB lineage: Bacteria > Bacillota > Clostridia > Lachnospirales > Lachnospiraceae > Roseburia. Next base: position 7,434 of record JBJENM010000069.1, read on the forward strand.
GACATCCTCATCACCTCCCATGCCCTTCGGACAGCCAAGGGACAGCCACTTTAAGTAGCCGTTGATGAAGCTGTCTAGATTTCCATCCATAACCGCATCCACATTCCCGGATTCCACACCGGTTCTATGGTCTTTTACCATGGTATAGGGCTGCATGACATAGGAGCGGATCTGATTTCCCCAGCCGATCTCGGTTACTTCTCCGCGGATGCCCGCTGCCTTGGCAGCATTTTCTTCCTGTTTTAGAATATAAAGCTTTGCCTTTAACATCTGCATCGCCTTATCCTTATTCATATGCTGGGAGCGCTCGTTCTGACACTGGACAACAATTCCGGTGGGGAAATGGGTAATTCGGATCGCAGAGGAAGTCTTATTGATATGCTGTCCGCCTGCACCGCTGGAACGATACGTATCAATTCGTATATCCTCGTCTTTTACCTCGATATCCAGATCCTCCTCGATATCCGGCATCACATCACAGGAGACAAAAGAGGTCTGCCTTTTTCCCGCCGCATTAAAGGGCGAAATTCGGACCAGACGGTGTACGCCCTTTTCTGACTTTAAATATCCATAGGCATTCTCTCCGTTGATCTGGAATGTGATGGACTTAATTCCAGCCTCATCTCCGTCTAAGGAGTCTAAAACCTCCAGTGAAAATCCTTTTTTATCCGCCCACTTGGAATACATACGAAACAGCATCTGTGCCCAATCGCAGGATTCCGTTCCACCGGCTCCGGCATGGAGGGAAAGAATCGCATTATCCCTGTCATACTCCCCGGAAAGGAGTGTTTTCAGCCGGATTCCGTCATAGGTGTTTACAAATTCCTCCAGCATCTGACCGATCTCCGGAATCAGGCTTTCGTCATTTTCCTCGTAGCCCATCTCAATCATGGTCTCGATGTCCTCGTACTGTCTGGTCAAAGAAGCATAGGTTGCCACATCATCCTTCATGCTCTTTAACTCTTTCATTTTATTCTGGGACACCACCGGATCATTCCAAAAATCTGCAGATTCCATCTCCCGCTCCAGCTCCTGGATCTTATGCTCCTTGTTTGCTAAGTCAAAGTGAATCCCTCACTTCCTGTAGCGGAGCTTTGTAGGTTAAGAGCGTACTCTTAAAATTATCCAATTCAACCACAGAATCACCTCTTTCTTTTATTTATTTGGCATTTGTGTTCCTGAATGAATTTGCATATTCAACTCCAAACCCGCTCTCGCTTCGTAAAAAGCGTAGCGGTACTAAATTCGCAATAAATTGCTCATTAAGTGCCGACGCTTTTTAAGAGTTTGGATTCGAATAGCAAAATTCATTCAGGAACACAAATCTAAAATACGTCAAATATAATATTCATTAATTACCGCTAAGAAGCCTTATCGCTTCCTGAAGCTGGTTATCGTATTGCTTGTCGTAGCTTTCCCCTTCCGGGCCCAGGAATTCATATTCCAGCTCGACATCCGGTTCGATGCCGGTTCCGTGAATATTATAGCCATCCGGTGTGTAGTATTTTGCTGTTGTCACCTTCAGGGCATCCCCGTCTTCTAACGGGAAGATGGTCTGTACGATTCCCTTTCCGAAGGTGGTTGTTCCAAGCAGAGTTCCATAATCATAATCCTTGATAGCTCCGGCGAAAATTTCTGAAGCGCTGGCGCTGTTTCCGTTTATAAGTACCACCATAGGATAATCGATACAGCTGCTGTCGGATCTGTAGGTGTCCCTGTTTCCATACTTATCTTCCGTGTATACCACGGTTCCCTCCGGCAGGACGATATCTAAAATATTGACAACAGAGCTTAAAAGTCCTCCCGGATTGTCACGCAGATCCACGATGAGACTCTGCATTCCCTGCTGCTCTAACATCACCAGATAATCACTGAATTCGGCAGCGGTGTGACTTTGGAATTCTGAAATCTGTATGTATCCGATATTGTCGGAAAGCATCTCTGCTGAGACGCTTGGAATCTGTACATTCCGGCGAGGCACATCATATTCCAATTCTTCCTGTGTAGAGGAGCGGTAGATTTCCAGATGAACCGTAGTTCCTTCCTCCCCCCGGATCAGCTGCACCAGATTGGAAAGCTCCATGCTGGTAGCATCAATTCCGTCAACGGAAACGATGATATCATCCTTTAACAGTCCTGCTTCCTCTGCCGGAGTCCCTGCATACACCTTGGACACCGTAACAACCATGGTTTTTACATCCTGCGTCAGTCCCGCACCAATTCCATAATAGTTTCCGGTGGTATCAATCTGCAGGTCTGCATACTCCTGGGGTGTATAATACATGGTGTAAGCATCTCCTACACCTTCCACCAGTCCCCCTAAAAGAGACTCCTGAAGTGCCTGCTTATCATAGTCTTCGTAGTAATACACATCCAGATATTCCGTCAATTCATCCACCTTTTCTACGGTCTCCTTATCCAGAACAGCTGTGTACCTTACGGTAGATGCCTTTTTATTTCCCAGAACGATGGCTTCCCCTGATATTGCGCAAAAAACTTTTACGCTCACAAAGGTCAGCGCAACCACGAAAATCATGCCAATGGCAAGACCAATCCAAAGTCCTTTCTCATAAGTTTTCTTTTCTTTTTCCATTTCGATTCCTTCTTCCCTATAGCCAGGCTTTTACGAAAAAAAGCCCTGCCATGCAAATTCCTCGCCGGCCTGGCTTTTTCTTCTGGTTACATATTATACTCTTAAATGTCTGTGTACCGTAAGTCTGCTTCCGATAAATCCGATTCCGACGCCTAAGATTACTGCAATAGGAACCAGCGTGTGGAACAGTTCTTCTGCACTGACAAACACTAAAATTGTTCCGATAAACTGGAACTGCCCCGCAATATATTCCACGATTTTTCCATACATCACATACAGTAAGGCAAGTGGAATAAATGCGCCGATGAGTCCGATGATCATTCCTTCGATTACGAAGGGGGTTCGAACCAAAAAGTCTGTTGCTCCAATCAGCTTCATGATGGCGATTTCTTCTTTTCTTGCTGAAATTCCCACCGATACCGTATTGCTGATCAAAAATACCGCTACCGCTAAAAGGATTAAAATAATTCCTGCTGAAACATAGCTTACCAGCCGGTTAAAATCGGTAAGGGTATTGGCAATCTTTGCAGACTGGTGAACTTCTCTTACTCCGTCCATCATCTCGATATAGCTGACAAGCGCATCCTGCATGGAAACATCACTTAAATAAATCTCATAATGCTCGGAATTGGCCACCGGGTTATCTCCCTCAAAAGCAGCGGCAAGGTCTTCCCTTCCCTCGAAGTAGTTTTCCTTTACATACTCCCAGGCTTCTTCCTTCGATACAAATACACAGTTGGCGACCTCCGGTCTTCGGTAAATCTCCTGACCGATCTCCTCCAACCTCTCATCCGGCACACCGGTTTCAAAGAATACGGTAATCGCAACACTCTTTTCCGCATTTTCAATCATCGCATTAAAGTTTGTCACGATGATATAGAAAATTCCAAACATAAAAATGCAGGCGGACATCGTAGCAATAGAGATAAAGGAAAACATCTTGTTTCTTCCGATATTGCGGATTCCCTGTCTGACTGAATAGAAAAATGTATTAATCCTCATCCTGCTCGCCCTCACTGCTATCGTTTACGATAACACCTTTCTGTATAGTGATGACGCGCTTTTTCATGGTCTTTACGATTTCCATGTTGTGGGTTACAACAATGACTGTTGTGCCGCGCTCATTAATCTCCTCTAAGAGCTTCATAATCTCCCACGCATTATTGCTGTCCAAGTTTCCCGTCGGCTCATCCGCAAGAAGTATCTTCGGCTCATTTACAAGGGCTCTTGCAATTGCTACTCTCTGCTGCTCTCCTCCCGATAACTGCTTTGGAAATGACTTATACTTCGCCGCGAGTCCCACCATGGATAAAACCTGTGGTACACGCTTTCTGATATTGCGATTTCTTTCCCCCACTACCTTCTGGGCAAACGCAACATTGTCATACACATTCCTATCCTTTAAAAGCCTGAAATCCTGAAATACTACCCCAAAGTTACGGCGGAATTTTGGAATATGTCTGTGTCTGACTTTTTTCAGATCCTGTTTATTAATGATAATCGTTCCTTCCGTTGGCTTCAGCTCCTTCATAAGAAGTCGAATCAGCGTGGATTTACCGGAACCACTATCGCCCACAATAAAAACAAATTCTCCTTCGTCAATGTTGAGACAAATATCATTCAATGCAGGAATTCCCGCAGAATAAGATTTGCTTACATGTTCGAGTGTGATCATTACAAAATCTCCTTAATAATCCAAGGTCTCCATATACTTCATGTATTTTACTACCATTAATGCAATCTTAAAGGTAATTGCATCCTCAAAGACACGGAGATCCAGTCCTGTACTCTTCTGGAGCTTATCCAGACGATATACAAGGGTGTTTCTGTGAATATACAACTGACGGGAGGTCTCAGAGACATTCAGGCTGTTCTCAAAGAACTTATTGATGGTGGTAAGCATTTCCTCATCAAATTCATCCGGAGACTTTCCGTCAAAAATTTCCTTAATAAACATTTTACATAGAGGAATTGGAAGCTGATAAATCAGACGTCCGATTCCAAGCTGTGAATACGCAATGACATTCTTCTCCTCAAAGAATATCTTACCTACATCAAGAGCCATTCTCGCTTCTTTGTAGGAGCGGGATACCTCTTTCAGTTCATTCACAATGGTACCATATGCAACGTGCGCATTATTGTCTGCATCCGAGCGGAACAGATTGACGATTACCTCTGCAGTCTTTTCAAGATCTGCGTAGCCCTCATGCTCCCCAAGCTCCTTCACGACAATAATATTCTTCTCATCTACCGCAGTAACAAAATCCTTTGATTTTCCCCCAAAGAGGCTTCTGATTTTTTCAAGATCATTGCCATCTTTCTCTCGGTTTGTCTCCACGATAAATACCACCCGGCGAAGCTCTGTTTCAATATGGAGCTTCTTGGCGCGATTATAGATATCTACAAGAAGCAGGTTATCAAGAAGAAGGTTCTTGATAAAGTTATCCTTATCAAAGCGCTCTTTGTAAGCCACTAACAGATTCTGAATCTGAAAAGTAGCAATCTTACCAATCATATAGACATCCTCACTCTCGCCGTTGGCAAGAAGAATGTACTCTAATTGATGATCATCGAATACCTTAAAGAACTGGCATCCGTTCACTACCTGGCTATCCGCCGGTGAGCTCGCAAAGGCATGTGCAGATTCTATGTATTTGTCCGCATCCGGAAAGGTTGCCGCCAGCACTTTACTCTCTGCGTCAATCACACATAAATCTGTTCTTGTAATCCCCTTTAAACCATCCAAAGTGTTCTGAAGTATTTGATTGGAAATCATAATCCGTTCTCCTTCGTCCCCCAATATTTGCAAATTGCATAAATACTATTTCATATTTTAATGCAAAAACACAAAAAAAGAAAGAGGTAAATTTTATCTTGTTAGCAATTTTTCACGAATTAGCCATTCAATTTTGTATAATCTTGGAATCCTTCGCCCAAAACCTCTCTGACATCGGAAACAATTACAAATGCTTCCGGGTCAATATCTACTACAATTTCCTTTAATGTGACAATCTGTTTTTTGGAAACTACACAGTAAAGCATACACTTATCTGTTCCGGTATACATACCTGTGGCATGAAGTCCCGTGGCACCACGATCCAGCTCCGCCATAAGCTTATTTGCAATTTCTTCGTAATGGTCTGTGATAATATAGGCAGCCTTTGAAAAATTGAAGCCTTCCAAAATTGCATCACTTACCTTCGTTGTAATGTATATTGCAGCAACCGCGTACAGCGTAGGCCGTATTCCATATATAAACATACCAATGATTACAATCGCTCCATCAATCACCTGCATAATCTGAACTACCGTATAATGACGCAGCTTAAGCTGGATGAGGGCCGATACCATATCGGTTCCACCCGTAGTTGCATTTCCCCTTAAAACAAAACCCATTCCGGTTCCTGTGAATACCCCTCCGAAAAGGGCTGCCAGAAGCATATCCTTCTCTGTCAGGTCGATGCTTGGTATGATATACAGCCAGGCAGAAAGCATAATAGCTCCAAACAGGGTTCTGCCCACGAACTTTCCACCCTTTAGCATATAGGCCAGAATAAAAACAGGGATGTTAAGCACCGTGTTGGTTACCCAGATTGGAATTCCCCCCGGGTATATACCGGAGGAAATATTTTTGATAATAATTCCAAGGCCGGTAAAGCCTCCTGTTACAAGTCCGACCTGATCATAAATGCACTGAATGGCAATCGCCATAAGTCCTGTTCCGATAAAAATGTATACATAATAGGATAACTTTGCATTTTTCTTTATTGCAGTCATTTTTTTATAGCCTCTTCCTGCTTTTGATACTGAATTATATGCTTTTTCAGCATATGGGTTCTGGAATTGTGGCGGAAAATTTTCCGAATCGCCCCTCTCTTTTGCGGTACGAGAAGTTCTCTTCCAAGTCCATACCATATTTTTGCAGACAGCTTATCCCTGTTCTCCTGTAAAAAAATTTCCTGTCCCGGAGAAGGAAGCAGGCTTACAATGACATCCGGCGTTGCAGAATTGATTTCATTGACGACTCC
>JBJENM010000070.1:0-13985 GCA_051880175.1 Agathobacter sp.
TAACGAGCCCTTATAGGGCGTGAACAAACCACCGGCTAAGCCGGTGGTTCTGATTGTTATGGCGACCGCTAATCAGAGCAAGATTGCAAAACATATCTCGTCTCTGTGTACAAAGAAGGAAGTATTTCATTGAAAAAAGCGGGGAAATATCTTACAATAATTCTATATGGAAAAAATTATCAGCGAATTAAAAGAAAAACAGAATATCAGGAACAATTTAAGCAATCTGAGAGCTTTGATAAAGGATGAAACGCAGCTTTCAATTTTAAAGAGCATGGTGGAAAATGAGGACACCCTGTGGCTTTCTTTTTTAAAGAATGAAGATGCAAAGACCAGAAAGAATGCAGCCCTGTTATTGGGAGACCTTGCTTATCAGGGGGCACTAGACGCTCTGTGGGAAGCTTATCAGAGTGAGGAGACGCTTTTTGTAAGAGGGGCATATCTTACAGCACTATATCATCTTGACATGCAAAGTAAGCTTGCCGAGCTCCATGAGAGGGAAGATGAGCTGGGAAGAGAAGATATCTTACCTGAAAACAGAAAGCATATGGAAGAAGAGCTTCGTGCTATCCGAAAAATTCTAATCCGATATGAAGGAATCAGCCACCACGAATTTCAGATGGGGGAGAAGAAGCAGGAAATCATTCTTGTGACGAACCGGATTCATCGAGAAGTAGTAAGGCGGGCCCTTGGAGATGAGAGTGCAACGCTTCATCCTCTCGGTGTAAAAGTGTGTACAAATCAGATTACAAAGCTTTTTCGTATCAGATGCTTTAAAGAAATTCTGTTTGAGATAAAGATAAAGAGCCTTCTTCCGGCAGAACCCGAAGAGGCTGCCCGGATTTTAATGGAGGGAAATTTCCTAACCCTCCTTAGAGAACTCCACTTAGGGGATGGTGCTTTTTATTTCCGTATCGAATGTAAGAGCAGCATGAGTCTGGAGGAAAGAAGCCAGTTTGCAAAGAAGCTTGCTGCGAATTTGGAGCGTTTATCAGAGGGCAGGCTTGTGAATTCCTCCGGTGATTACGAAGTGGAGCTTCGGCTGGTGGGAAATAAAGATGGTCGTTTTTATCCGGCCTTAAAATGTTATACCTTAAAAGACAATCGGTTTGCTTATCGTAAAAATACCATCGCTGCATCCATTCTGCCATCTACGGCAGCTCTGATCATGGAACTGGCAAAGCCGTATTTAAAGAAGGATGCACAGATCATGGACCCGTTCTGCGGAGTGGGAACCATGCTGATCGAGAGGAATGCAGCAGTACCTGCAAAGGAAATTTATGCCACGGATATTTTTGGGGAAGCCATCGAAAAGGGCCGCATAAATGCAGAATATGCAAAGCGGGGAATTCATTTCATTCACAGGGATTTCTTTGATTTCAAACACGATTATCTCTTTGATGAGATCATCACAAATATGCCGACCCGTGGAAAAAAGACAAAGGAAGAGATGGACCGGTTCTATGGGCGCTTTTTTGAAAAAGCCCTTGAGATATTAAAGAAGGAAGCAGTGATTGTTTTATATACAAACGAGATTGGATTTGTAAAAAAGCAGCTTCGGCTGAATAAAGAACTTAGTCTTTTACAAGAGACACTGATGCAGGAAAAGAACGATTTCTATTTATTGATTATTGGGGTAAAGAGGTAGAAGGATGTCAGAGGTACAAAAGCAGGACAACAGAGAAACGGGGCTTATCGATGTAGAATTGCTGCAAAAATTTCAGACGCAGTTCTGCAAAGCAAACGGCATTTATCTGGTTTGTCTTGGAACGGAAGAGGGCGTCATTACAAATTTATACGGAAGCAAGGAGGCGCGTGCCTTCTTACGCCGGTATCTCAATGAGGGAACATACCTGTCCTTGCTCAGAAAGCTGAAGGGAAACGCGGTTGAGCATATGGTGGAGGAGGAAACGGACTATCCCTATGTGAGGCTGGGCGGAGTATCCACCCATGTGGAGGATAAGACACAGATCATATGGTGTGCGGTTGCATTCCTTCAGGAGTATATTAACGATGAGGTAGAACTGCCGGATTATATCATGACGGTACATAAAGAGGATTATTACCGTTCCCTGGAATTTCTGGAGTATCTGTCTAAGATGCTCATGGCAGTAAAAATGGATGAGCTGATTGCCCAGGAAGCGATGCTGATAGGAAGAGCGGCAAAAGAAAGTGTGGAGAAGCAACTGCATCGTTCCGAGACGATGACTCAGGTTGTGACAATGCTGGAATCAGACAATGGTTTTGGAAAAATCGTGGATGATATTTTAAAGCTGGTCTGCAATTGTCTGGATATCTCCAGCGGATGTCTGCTGCGGGACAATGCGGATGAGCAGGTCGTTGATATGATCTGTGAGTATGCAAAGGAGCGGGAGTGGTATCGCATTGCCGATTTTCAGGCAAAACCAAAAAGTGAGATCCCGTTTTTTACCGGAAAACCATATATGATTTCTTCCGATTCCATTTATCCGGAGCCCTTTGCAAAATTCTTTGAGGAAAACGGAATTACCGCCGGCATTTTCCAACCCATTGAGGTAAGCGGAAAGAACATCATGTATCTTTGCTTCTACGAGATTGGAAAAGAACGAATCTGGGATGTGAACGATATCAAGTTTTTAAATGATGTAAAACGGATTGTTCAAAGTATTCTGACGAAACGTATCGCAAAGAATTCTCTGGCAAGCTCCTTTTCTTCCCTTGAGGCGATTCTGGAGAATGTGGGATGCGGCATCTATGTGCTTGATGTGGAGCAAAAGAAGCTTTTGTACACCAACCAGAAATTCAATGAGTTATTTGCGAACAGTATCAGCTCAGGGAAAATTAATCAGATTCTTTATCAGGATAATGAAGTCAAGCAGGCGGAAGTATTCCGTGAGGTTTATTCCGCGGAAGAAGACCGCTGGCTGGATGTAAATAAGTGCAGAATCAACTGGGTAGATGGCCGAAATGTTGTATTATGCACCATCTATGATATAACGGACAAAAAGCTGTACCAGAAAAAGATTGAAAGTCAGGCAAACAATGATTTCCTCACCGGTCTGTATAATCGGAAGCGTTGTGAGGAGGATCTGGACCGATACATAAGAATTGCCGAGCTCAATGGCGTGGATGGAGCACTTTTGTATATTGATCTGGATGATTTTAAGCATATCAATGACGGGCTTGGTCATCAGTACGGAGATGTTCTCCTTAAGGCAATCGGACACAGTCTGCAACGGATTGAGGGTATTGAGAACAATTGCTACCGAATGGGCGGGGATGAGTTTGTCGTCATTGTAAAGGACATAAATGCGTATTCTCTGGAAAAGATCTGCGACAGTATTTTGGACATTTTCTCAAATCCATGGATGCTAAAGGGCGAGGACTACTACTGCACCATGAGTATGGGTGTGGTAAAGTTCCCATCGGACGGAAATTCGGTAGAAGACTTGATCCGCAAGTCGGACATGGCACTTTTTGCCGCCAAAAAACAGGGGAAAAACCGTGTAGAATACTATAACGATACAGACTCTGAGGTTTCCCACAGAAGACTTGATCTAGAAAAGAATATGCGTAAGGCAACCCTGGATTCCTGTAAGGAATTCGAAGTATATTATCAGCCCATTGTGGATGTATCAAAAGAGGGAGACCCATGCTGTGGGGCAGAGGCTCTGGTTCGTTGGAATTCCTCAGAGATGGGATTTGTCACTCCTACTGATTTTATTCCACTTGCGGAATATCTGGGACTGATTAATCCGATTGGTGACTATGTACTGCATCAGGCAGCAAAGAGGTGCCGATACTGGAATGAGATGGGACATCCGGATTACAAGGTAAACGTGAATCTTTCTGTTGTACAGTTGTTGCAAAACGATATTGTAAAAAAAGTGAAAGGTGTATTAGAGGAAACGAGAATAACCCCACGAAACCTAACACTGGAAGTGACGGAAAGTCTGGCAATAAACGATATGGAACGAATGAAAAAGATCTTAGGTCAGTTGAAAGAGCTTGGCGTTAAGGTTGCGTTGGATGATTTCGGAACCGGTTATTCTTCCTTGAATCATATTCGGGAAATGCCCATTGATGTGATTAAAATTGACCGCTGCTTTGTAGAACATATCGGAGAGGACGATTTTTCAGATGCCTTTGTAAAAATGGTGTCCGAGCTTGCAACGACCCTTGACGTGGATATCTGTACAGAGGGTGTGGAGACAACGGAGCAGTATGAAGCAATTAAAGCACTAGGTATCCGGATGATACAGGGATACTATTTCAACAAACCGATGAAGCTGGAAGAATTTGAGCGAAAATATTTATAGGAATAAAAAAACTCATCTGGTGGATGAGTTTTTTTAATTCCGTTTCAGAAATATGTTCCATAGAATGAATTTTGCTATTCGATTCAGAACACACTCTCGTTTGTAAAAAGCGTAGCGGTACGAAATTCGCAATGCATTGCTCATTAAGTGCCGACTTCTGGATTTGTTAGGTTTTGATATAGTTTTTTGGAACTGTACCTAAAAATGCAGTAAAAAGTCGATTCTTCGACGTGTTTTTTGATGAAATGTATGGTTTGCAAGGATGATTTTGGGCCTGTACCTAAGGAATGGCAGATTTCTAGGTACACAGTAAAATCAGAATGGAAAAACCATACAATTTGCTGTTTTTGGAGGAATTTTGGAGTTGCTTTCAAGGAAAATTAGGTAGAGGTGAGTTTTTATGGCGGAAAACTGGAAAAAATTCCTCTGGGAACACAAATTCGAAAAGGAAGATTTTTTTAAAAAACTATTGACATGTGCGCATAAGGTGGTATGATTGAATCAAACATATGAACAATTGCTCATATGAAAGAATAAAAATGTCGAATATATAGAGGGAGGAATAAAAATGAAGAAGACTTATAAGATTGAGGTGGATTGCGCAAACTGTGCAAATAAGATGGAAGAGGCTGCAAAAAACACCGCAGGTGTACAAGAGGCAACCGTTAATTTTATGGCTCTCAAGATGATTGTGGTATTTGAGGAGGGTGCAGACCCGGATACCGTTATGAAGGAAGTGCTTAAGAACTGTAAGAAAGTGGAAGATGACTGTGAAATTTACTTATAAAGTAACATGGAGGCGTTATGAATAAGAAACAGAAAAAGATTCTGATTCGAATTATTGTTGCAGCAGTTTTGATGGCTACGCTTAAGATTTTTACAAGCTATGTAAATCTGAATGCGGTATTCCTTTTTGTCCTTTGGATGATACCCTATGTTACCATCGGATATGATATCCTAAAGAAAGCTTTTAAGGGAATTGTGAACAGGCAGGTATTTGATGAGAATTTCCTTATGGCAGTTGCAACTGTTGGCGCAATTGCGGTTGCACTTGTAGAGGATGGCGACTATACGGAAGCGATAGCAGTTATGCTTTTTTACCAGATCGGAGAATTGTTCCAGAGTATTGCGGTAGGCAAAAGCCGCCGCAATATTAGTGAACTTATGGATATCCGACCGGATTATGCCAATATAGAACTGGATGGAAAGCTTACACAGGTGGACCCGGATGAGGTTGGAATTGGAAGCATCATTGTGGTACAGCCGGGAGAGAAAATACCGATTGACGGTGTCATTGAGGAAGGAACTGCCACACTGAACACAAGTGCTTTAACCGGGGAGAGCGTGCCAAGGGAAGCAAAGGTCGGGGATGAGGTCATTTCCGGCTGCGTGAATATGACAGGACTCCTTAAAATCCGCACGACGAAGGAATTTGGCGAGTCCACTGTCTCAAAGATTTTAGATCTTGTGGAAAATTCAAGCTCGAAGAAATCCCGTTCCGAGAATTTTATTTCCAAGTTCGCAAAATATTATACTCCGGCGGTGTGCTACAGCGCCCTTGCCCTTGCAGTTCTTCCGCCGATTGTCTGCATGATCATGGGGATGCCGGCAGGATGGGGAACCTGGATTTATCGTGCCCTTACATTCCTTGTCATCAGTTGTCCTTGTGCTCTTGTAATCAGTATTCCTCTTAGCTTTTTTGCCGGAATCGGCGGGGCCAGTCATGAGGGAGTATTGGTAAAAGGCTCCAATTATCTGGAGACACTCTCCAAGACAAAGTATGTTGTATTTGATAAAACCGGAACCATGACCCAGGGTGTCTTTGAGGTCACCGGTGTATATGATAACACCATAGAGGAGGCAGAATTGCTGGAGCTTGCGGCCCTTGCCGAAAGCTATTCGAACCACCCCATCAGCAAGAGTCTTAAGAAGGCATACGGAAAGGAAATCGATACTACTCTGGTATCGGATGTGGAAGAAATCGGTGGACATGGTGTTACCGCAAAAGTAAACGGCAAGATGGTTGCGGCCGGTAATGCAAAGCTTTTAAGGAAGCTTGGAATTTCATTTTCGGAGTGTGATAAAATCGGAACCATCGTATATGTTGCAGTAGACGGGGCTTACGCAGGAGCAATTGTAATTTCCGACATTGTAAAGCCAACCTCAAAGGCTGCAATTGCGGCGCTTCACAAAGCCGGTATCACAAGATGTGTCATGCTGACCGGAGACTCCAAAGCGGTGGCAGATTCGGTTGCAAAGGAATTGGGAATCGATGAAGTGTACAGTGAACTTCTTCCGTCAGATAAGGTTGCGAAGGTAGAGGAACTCTTAAGTCAAAAAAGCGAAAAGGAAAAGCTTGCTTTCGTGGGAGATGGAATCAACGATGCACCTGTGCTTGGAAGAGCGGATATCGGAATTGCGATGGGAGCCCTTGGATCGGATGCGGCAATTGAAGCAGCGGATATTGTGCTTATGGATGATGATCCCCTTAAGATTGCAAAAGCAATTAAAATCTCAAGAAAATGTCTTCGCATTGTCTATGAAAATATCTATTTTGCATTGGGAGTAAAGTTCATCTGCCTGATACTGGGGGCTCTTGGTATTGCAAACATGTGGCTTGCAATATTTGCGGATGTCGGAGTGATGGTGATTGCGGTCATCAATGCGATTCGGGCATTGTTTGTAAAGAAGCTTTAATATTGGGTGAACAGATTTGAAAGGAATGAGAATATGACACATAATTGTAAAAATGATGTGGATTGCTGCGAAGCAACTGAGGTCCATGAGGATCTGGTTCGCCTGGTAAATGAAACCATGCCGGACGAAGAGGAATTGTATGATCTTGCGGAACTGTTCAAGGTATTTGGTGACTCCACCCGGATTCGAATTTTATATGTATTGTTTGAAGCGGAGGTATGCGTATGTGATCTTGCGGAAGCTCTTCACATGACGCAGTCCGCAATCTCACATCAGCTTAAGATTTTAAAACAGAGCAAGCTGGTAAAGAGCAGACGGGAAGGAAAATCCATCTTTTATTCCCTAGCGGATGATCATGTTCGCTCCATCATCGATCAGGGAAAGGAGCATATCGAAGAGGAGTAATAGATATTTTTTGTAACGCGCCTCGGAGAAATTCATTTGCATATTCCATTCAGAACCCGCTTTCGCTTGTAAAAAGCGTAGCGGTACTAAATTCGCAGTTCCTGCTTATTAAGTACCGACGCTTTTTAAACGTTCTGAGATGGAATAGCAAAATGAATTCCTCCGAGGCGCGTTTTTATAAAATATGTAATTTTGTTGCATCATAGTCCGTGTTATGTTGCAAGTTGAGCTTCCGATATTGCAAAGAAAAAATCTGTTGTTATAATGAAATTACGAAAACAAATTTGGGACTTTTACACTATATTTTTTAAAAAGAGGAGAATGACATGGAGCAGAAGTTATTAGAAAAATTTGCAGAGTTATTTGGCGATAAGAAGGATGTAGCAGTTTATTTCGCACCGGGACGTGTGAACTTAATCGGTGAGCATACCGATTATAACGGAGGCCACGTTTTCCCATGTGCACTTACCATCGGAACTTACATGGCAGTAAGAAAGAGAAGCGATAGAAAGCTTTGCTTCTACTCTATGAATTTTGACAGCCTCGGTGTCATTGAGGATTCTTTGGATGATCTTACACCAAAGGCAGACGGAGAATGGACCAACTATCCAAAGGGTGTCATCTGGGCCTTCGAAGGTCGGGGAATGAAGTTATCCTGCGGTCTTGATATCGCATTATACGGAAACATTCCGAATGGCTCCGGTCTGTCATCTTCCGCATCCCTTGAAGTGGTAACCGGATATATGTTAAAGGATCAGTTTGGATTTGAGGTAACCAATCAGGAAATCGCTTTGATTGGACAGTACTCTGAGAACAACTTTAACGGATGCAATTGTGGAATTATGGATCAGTTCGCATCTGCAATGGGAAAAGCGGACAATGCGATTTTCTTAGATTGCAATACTTTGGATTTTGAGTATGCACCGATTAAGTTAGAGGGTGCAAAGATCGTGGTAACAAACAGCTTGGTAAAGCATAGCCTGGTTACTTCTGCATACAATGACCGCCGTAACGAAAGTGCTGCCGCACTTGCAGATTTGCAGCAGGTGGCAGGAATCAACAGCCTCGGCGACCTTACAGAGGAAGAATTTGAAAAATATAAATCTGCAATTAAGGATGAAGTAAGCTGCCGCCGCGCAAAGCATGCGGTATATGAGAACCAGCGTACCATCAAGGCGGTTGCGGCATTAAAAGAAAACGATTTAGAGACCTTTGGAAAGCTTATGAATGCATCTCATGTTTCACTTCGTGATGATTATGAGACCTCCTGTGAAGAGTGCGATATTCTGGTAGAGGAGGCATGGAAGGTTCCGGGCGTGATCGGATCACGTATTACCGGAGGCGGATTCGGTGGATGTACCGTAAGTATCGTAAAGGATGAGGCTGTAGAAGAATTTAAGGCAGCACTTACAAAGGCTTATGAGGAAAAGGTACATAAGACACCGGAGTTCTATGTTGTATCAATCGGAAACGGACCAAGCAGATTGGTCTAAGAACATTCATTAGAGGAGAGAGCCATGATTCAGGAGAGAATTTTAGCGTTAGTTGATTATGCTTTAACAACCGGATTGGTGGAAAAAGAGGATAAGCTTTTTACAATCAATAAGCTATTAGAGCTTTTTGAGGTAGATGATATTGAGGATGCAACCATTGAGGAGTATGCAAAGCGTCCGGCAATGACCCAGGAGTCAGCCGAGGCTGCTTTGGAAGGCATCTTAGAGGACATGATGGCTTATGCATATGAAAATGGCATCATGAAGGAGAACAGTATTGTATACAAGGACTTGTTCGATACCAAGATCATGGGATGTCTGATGCCCCGGCCCAGCGAGGTTCGTGCAAAGTTTAAGGATTTATATGAAAATGAATCCTCCCTCGCAGCAACAGACTATTTCTACAAATTAAGCTGCGACAGCAATTATATCCGAAGACAGAGAATTAAAAAGGACCAGAAGTGGACCACAAATACGGAGTTTGGAACGTTAGATGTGACCATCAATCTTTCAAAGCCGGAAAAGGACCCAAAAGCCATTGCCGCTGCAAAAAATGCAAAGCAGAGTGCATATCCAAAGTGTCTGCTCTGTCCGGAAAATGAGGGATATGCAGGAAGAGTAAATCATCCTGCAAGACAGAATCACAGAATCATTCCTCTTACCATTAACAACAGTGAGTGGTTTTTCCAGTATTCTCCGTATGTATATTACAATGAGCATTGTATCGTGTTCAATTCCAAGCACACACCAATGAAGATTGAGCGTGCGACCTTTGGAAAGATTCTCGACTTTGTAGAACAGTTTCCACACTATTTTGTAGGGTCCAATGCAGATCTTCCCATCGTGGGAGGTTCCATCTTAACCCATGATCATTTCCAGGGAGGACATTATACCTTCGCAATGGAAAAGGCACCGATAGAAAAGGAAATCAAGTTCAAGGGCTTTGAGGATGTGAAAGCCGGAATTGTAAAATGGCCAATGTCTGTGATTCGTATCACGGGACCGGACAAGGAACGTTTGATTGAGCTTGCAGATAAGATTCTTGTGACATGGAGAGGCTATACCGATGAGGCAGCATTTGTATTTGCCAATACAGATGGTGAGCCACACAATACCATAACCCCGATTGCAAGAAGACGCGGAACAGATTTTGAATTAGATCTTGTTCTCCGCAACAATATCACAACAGAAGAGCATCCGATGGGAGTATATCATCCACACGCAGAGCTTCATCATATCAAAAAGGAGAACATCGGTCTCATCGAGGTAATGGGACTTGCAGTACTTCCGGCAAGATTAAAGCCGGAAATGGAAGAGCTTCGTGAGACTATTTTAAAGGGTAAGGATTTAAGAAGCACCGAGACCCTTGCATCCCATGCTGATTGGGCAGAGGAGTTCCTTGCAAAATATGCTGCAAAGGGTGTTCAGATCTCAGAAGAAAATATTGATGATATTATTCATGAGGAGATCGGACTGGTATTCAACGAAGTATTGAAGTGTGCAGGGGTATTTAAGTGTACTGAAGAAGGAAGAAACGCATTCTGCCGCTTTGTGGATACTGTAAACGCATAAAAAGAAAGCAACATTGGAAGAATAACTTCCATTTCGTAAATGTGTTCCCGAATGAATTTTGCTATTTGAAGCAGAACGTTTAAAAAGCGTCGGCACTTAATGAGCAATGCATTGCGAATTTAGTACCGCTACGCTTTTTACAAACGAGAGTGGGTTCTGATTCAAATATGCAAATTCATTCGGGAACACAAATCCGAAAAGGGAGAAATAAACATCCGCATTTTGAACAGGTTTTCGAAATGCGGATGTTCTTTTTTCGAATAGGATAATTCATTCGGGAACACAAATTTGAAACCGGAGAAAAGTAATAAAAATAGTACTTGATTTTTGATATGTTCGATAGTATGTTAGTGCATGGGAAATTTGACACATATAATAGGGATTAGAGATAGAGGAAAGAAGGAAACAAGAGTATGGCGAAAAATACAACCAAAGACATGACCGTAGGCTCTCCAATGAAGCTGGTATTAGGTTTTGCCCTTCCAATGCTGATGGGACTGATCTTTCAACAGGTATATAGTCTGGTAGATACGATTATAGTAGGAAAATTTTTAGGGGTTTCTGCCCTTGCAGCCGTTGGCGTGACCGGAAGCATCACGTTTCTTCTGATTGGATTTTGTCTGGGAGTATGCAGCGGCTTTGCACTTCCGGTTGCCCAGCAGTTCGGTGCAAAAAATTATAAGGCACTTCGAAAATATGTAGGAAATTCTGCGGTGCTTTCTGTTCTTATGGCACTGGTTATGACAATCGCCACCGTAGCACTTTGCCGCAACATTCTGGTATGGATGAACACACCGGAGGATATTATAGATCTGGCCTATGAGTATCTCATTGTAATATTTGCCGGAATCCCTGCAACCATATTGTATAATCTTTTGGCAGGATATCTGCGTTCTTTGGGAGATTCTAAGACACCGGTTATTTTTTTGGTGCTTTCTTCCGTTTTAAACATCGGATTGGATCTTCTATTTATCATCAATCTGCAGATGGGAATTTTCGGCGCAGCCCTTGCCACGGTTCTTGCACAGGGCGTATCCGGGCTTCTGTGTCTTTGGGTAATCATCAAAAAATTTGATATCTTAAAGCTGGAAAAGGATGACTGGAAACTGGATAACCATTATGTAAGTGTCCTGATCAATATGGGATTTCCTATGGGATTCCAGTATTCCATCACAGCAATCGGTTCCGTTATTCTGCAGACCTCTGTAAACGGCCTTGGCTCCATTGCCGTTGCTTCCATGACGGCGGCAAGCAAGATTTCCATGTTCGTTGTCTGCCCCTTTGATGCGTTGGGATCTACGATGGCAACCTATGGAGGACAGAATGTTGGAGCAGGAAAAATCGACCGGCTTACCAAAGGTCTTAATGCAGCAAGCCTTTGCGGCATTGTGTACTCCATTGTCATTTACATCGTGCTGCATTTCTTCGGGGAAAATATGATTCATCTGTTTGTTTCGGCTGATCAGATTGAGGTCGTAGCAGAGGCAAAGGAATTCCTGCTTATCAACGCATTGTTCTATATCGCACTTGTATTTGTAAATGTTGTCCGCTTCATGATTCAGGGAATGGGATTTTCGGGATTTGCAGTATTCGCGGGAGTTTTTGAGATGATTGCCCGTGCACTGATCGGTATTGTATTTGTTCCGATTTATGGATATACGGCAGCATGCTTTGCAAGCCCTCTGGCATGGATTTTTGCAGATGCATTTCTGATTCCTGCCTATGCACATGTTCTGCATAAATTAAAACGGCGGATGGCAAAAGGCAATTCTTTACAAGCGAAGGAAAATAGGTTAGAGTAGAGAATAAGTTGTGCAGGCTTTCAAGCTGTGTAAAGAAAAAGAGGAAGAAAAAATGGCAAAATGGGAAGACAATGTCCGTAAGGTAGTTCCGTATACACCGGGAGAACAGCCAAAAAAGGACAAGATGATCAAGCTGAATACAAATGAGAATCCCTATCCACCGGCACCGGCGGTAGAACAGGTAATAAGGAATTTCCCCGTGGACCGGCTTAGGCTGTATCCGGACCCTGGGATTGGAAAACTTGTGAAGGCAATTGCTGATTTTTATGAGGTGAAGGAAAGCGAAGTGTTTGTGGGCATCGGTTCGGATGATGTTCTGGCAATGCTGTTTCTGACCTTTTTCAACTCAAAGACACCAATCGTATTTCCGGATATTACCTACTCCTTTTATGATGTCTGGGCCGATATGCTTCATGTGCCCTATCGAACTATTGCCCTTGACGAAAGCTTCTGCATAAACCCGGAGGATTATTTCTGCGAAAACGGCGGAGTGATTTTTCCAAATCCGAATGCTCCCACAGGGGAACTGCTTCCCCTTGATACCGTAGAACGCATCATAAAAGCAAATCCGGATGTCATTGTTATTGTGGATGAGGCATATATTGATTTTGGCGGGGAGAGTGCGCTTCCACTGATTCATAAGTATGACAACCTGATTGTAACCCAGACCTTTTCAAAGTCGCGCTCGCTTGCCGGCTCAAGAATCGGATATGCATTTGGAAATGAGAAGCTGATTAAGTACTTAAATGATGTAAAGTATTCCTTCAATTCCTACACCATCGACAGCCTGACCATTGAAATCGGGGCTGCAGCAGTTGTCGATAAGGAATATTTTGAAGAGACAACGAAAAAAATAATTGCAACCCGTGAATGGACCAAAAAGGAACTTTCACGTCTGGGATTTACCTTCGGGGATTCCAAGAGCAATTTTATTTTTGCAACCCACCCAAAACTGGATGTGGTAAAGCTGTTTGAAGAACTGAAGGCTGCGGATATTTATGTCCGTCACTTCAATAAACCGGATCGGGTGGTTCCATATCTTCGCATCAGTATCGGAACACAGGAAGAAATGGAAACATTTGTAAGATTTTTGGAAGAATACGTAGCGAAGAACAAAAAGTAGAAGATGACAATAAATCAGAAATAAGCAGAGTGAGGTATATATGTTAAAAAGTTATTTATGGATATTCTTTATTTCGATGGTGCCGCTGATTGAGCTTCGAGGCGCAATCCCGGTTTCCCAGGTAATGGGACTTCCGATTGTACCATCCTTCATTGTTTGCATTATCGGAAATATGTTGCCGGTTCCGATTATTTATCTTTTTGCAAGAAAAGTATTGGAATGGGGAGCAGATAAGCCATTGATTGGGAAGTTCTTTACCTTCTGTCTGGAAAAGGGCGAAAAGGGCGGAAAGAAGCTTCAGGCAAAGGCAGGAAAGGGATTGTTTGTCGCACTTCTGTTATTTGTAGGAATTCCGATTCCGGGAACCGGAGCATGGACCGGAACTCTTGCGGCAAGTATTTTGGATATGGACTTTAAATCAACCGTAGCAGCCGCAATGTGCGGAGTGCTTTTAGCGGGAATCATCATGATGGTGGTCAGCTTGTTAGGTGTGAATATTTTCTTATAAAATATTTCTATTTCAAAAAGTGTTTCAGGGAAGGAATTTGCATATTTGAATCAGAACCCACTCTCGTTTGTAAAAAGCGTAGCGGTA
>JBJENM010000071.1:0-13980 GCA_051880175.1 Agathobacter sp.
CTCATTAAGTGCCGACGCTTTTTAAACGTTCTGATTCAAATAGCAAAATTCATTATCGAGAGCACTTTTTAAAAAGGGAATTAGAAAAATTATTTATAATATAGGAGAAAAAGCATGAGAGAATATGAATTAAAGTATGGATGTAATCCAAATCAGAAGCCTTCGCGCATTTATATGCAGGAGGGAGAGCTTCCAATCAAGGTTTTAAATGGAAGAGCGGGATATATCAATTTCCTGGATGCATTTAACGGATGGCAGCTTGTAAAAGAGCTTAAGAAAGCAACCGGACTTCCGGCAGCTACTTCCTTCAAGCATGTATCACCTGCAGGCGCGGCAGTCGGTCAGCCACTTTCTGATGTTGAGAAACAGATTTATTGGGTAGCTGATATGGATATCGAGTTTACTCCGCTGGCAAATGCATACATTCGTGCCAGAGGTGCAGATAGAATGTCTTCCTTTGGTGATTTTATTTCCCTTTCCGATGTCTGTGATAAGAGCACCGCACTTGTAATTAAGAGAGAGGTTTCGGATGGCGTAATTGCTCCGGGATATACGGATGAGGCTCTTGAAATCTTAAAGGCTAAGAAAAACGGAAATTACTGTGTAATCGAGATTGATCCGGAGTATGTTCCGGCCCCGATCGAGCGCAAGGATGTATTTGGCATTACCTTTGAGCAGGGAAGAAACGAGCTTAAGATCGATGATGATTTCTTTTCAAATATTGTGACAGAGAATAAGAATCTGACAGAGCAGGCAAAAATTGATCTTGCCATCGCAATGATCACCTTAAAATATACGCAGTCCAATTCTGTATGTTATGTAAAGGGTGGACAGGCAATCGGTATTGGCGCAGGCCAGCAGTCACGTATTCACTGCACAAGACTTGCAGGCAGCAAGGCGGATAACTGGTGGCTTCGCCAGTCTCCACAGGTGCTCGGCCTTCAGTTTGTAGACGATATTAAGCGTGCCGATCGTGATAATACTATTGATCTTTATATCGGTGAGGATTATATGGATGTTCTTGCGGAGGGTGAATGGCAGAAGTTCTTCAAGGTAAAGCCTGAGGTGTTTACTGCGGAGGAAAAGAGAGCATGGCTTGATAAAAACACAGATGTTGCATTAGGATCAGATGCATTCTTCCCATTTGGGGATAATATTGAGCGTGCACATAGAAGTGGCGTAAAATATGTGGCTCAGCCGGGTGGATCTGTCCGTGATGATCATGTCATTGATACCTGTAATAAATATGGAATGGTTATGAGCTTTACAGGAATTCGTTTATTCCATCACTAATTTTTTACTTTATTAAGAAAAACGTACGAAAGTCTGGGTTTTATTGCCCAGACTTTTTTGTTATAATATGTATGATTATGTCATAGGTAAGGGGTTACTGGTGGGAGGCTTTGATGAATCTGGTATATAATATTTATCTGGAAGTAGCAGGCTGCTTCTTTTTGCTGGTTCTATTAATTTATTCCTTTCTGATCATGGAGGGACAAAACAGTAGTAATCGGGAATTTCGGAGACTCGTTGCGCTTCTGTTTATATGTGAGCTTTTGGATGTTATAACTGCTGTTACGATATCCTATGGAAGAATTATAGAGCCTCGTTTTAATTTGATCATAAATACCGTTTATTTTATTATTGTGGCTGCGAGCGGATATCAGTATGCCGTTTATATAGAGTCTTATATTGTAAAAGGACGTAGAAAGACTAGACTGGAAAAGTTGCATTTCGCTGCAGGAGCTTTTTATATTATATTATTAAGCATCAATCTTTTTTCAGGGTGTGTTTTTTCATTCAGTGAGGATGGACTTTATACCCACGGTTTTTTATATCCGGTGGTATTTTTATATCCTATGTTTATCATGATTACGGCAGTAGTAACGAATCTTCGACATCCGAAATCTTATACGAGGAAGCAGTTTTATGCAAATTTGATTTATGCGATTGTTGTTATTGTTATCAGCGGGATACAGGCCCTGTTTCTTCCGAGTGTTTTACTTACCTACTTTTCCTGCACTCTTGCAGTCATGATTATGTTCTTTTCTTTGGAGACACCGGATTATCAGAATCTTTTGAAAACCATGGAAGAACTTCGGAAAAGCAAAGAGGAGATTGAATTTGCAGAAGCGGAAGCAATTGCTGCGAATCAGGCGAAAAGTAATTTCCTCGCAAATATGTCCCATGAGATCCGGACACCAATCAACGGAATAATCGGAATGAATACATTGATTCTGGAAGAATCTACGGAACCGGCGATTACAGAATATGCCCGAAATGTGCAAACGGCCGGAAACAGCCTCCTTGCCATTGTAAACGATATTCTGGATTTTTCAAGAATCGAGTCCGGAAAAATACTGATTATTCCCAATGAGTATCAGGTGTGTGCACTTTTAAACGATTGCTACAATTTGATTTATCTCCGGGCAAATGAAAAAAATCTTACGCTGGAATTCGAAAATGATCCGGATATGCCGGGGGTTTTGTATGGAGATGAAGTCCGTGTGCGCCAGATTATCATGAATCTTCTGACCAATGCGGTAAAGTATACACAAAAGGGTGGCGTGACATTAAAGGTAGGCTATCAGAAGGCTGAAGCGGATGAAATCGTACTATATGTTGCCGTTGAAGATACCGGAATCGGAATAGAGAAAGAAAATATAAATTTATTATTTGAAGCCTTCCAGAGACTCGATGAAACCATGAATCGAAATATCGAGGGAACCGGTCTCGGACTAAAGATTACCAAGCAGCTGCTTGAAATGATGAATGGAAATATTCTGGTGGAGAGTGAGCCCGGAAAAGGTTCTGTTTTTACGGTTGCCATTCCACAGAAGGTTGTTTCAGCGGAAAAAGCCGGGGCATTTTCTCCAAGATATACAGAAAGCACAAAGCGGAGCAATGGAAATCCATATGAGTTTACTGCTCCTGAGGCACGAATTCTGGTTGTGGATGATGTGGAATTAAATCTAAAGGTGGTAAAAGGTCTTCTTAAGAAAACAGGTATACATGTTGAGACGGCAATGAGTGGAGAGGAATGTCTGGAAAAAGCAGGAGAGAAAAGCTATGATATTATTTTCCTGGATCATATGATGCCGGAAATGGATGGAATACAGACCTTGCAGAATCTGCGGGTGATGGATAAGAATAAGAATCCGGATACACCGATTGTTATGCTGACGGCAAATGCAATTGTGGGTGCAAAGGATGACTATTTAAAAGCGGGATTTACCGATTATCTTTCAAAACCAATCCTTGAACGGCAGCTTTATAAAATCATGATTAAATATCTCCCGGAACGATTGGTGAAACGTGGGGAGATGCTGGATACAAAGAAAACGGGTACAGAGGAAAAAACTGTGCCTGCAAAGCAGGAAGGGACTCCTTCAAAGACCGGAGACCCTGTTTTGGATCAATTGACGTGGCTGGATTTGGAGACCGGTTTATCGTACTGTGCAAATGATATAGAATTCTATAAAGAAATGATAGAAACATACCTGGAAAATGCGAAGCTGGATCAGCTTGAGACAGCATATAAGGATGAAGACTGGGAGAACTATACAATTTTAATTCATGGGGTAAAGAGTTCCTCCCTTACCATTGGTGCAGTCCGGCTGTCCGGGGAGGCAAAGGCTCTTGAGCATGCCGCAAAGGAAGGAAATGCAGGGTATATAGAACAGAATCAAGCTGCTTTTATGGAAGAATATCAGAAACTAATTGACGATATTTCTGCAGTTATAAAGGGGTAGAAAATGGAGAATACTATTCTTGTTGTAGATGATGAACCAATGAATTTAAGAATTGCACAGAAGATGTTTGGGGATGAATTTGACATTTCGGTTGCCTGTTCGGGAGAGGATGCGCTTTCGAAAGTAAATGAAAGCAAACCGGATCTGATTCTTCTGGATGTGCATATGCCGGGGATGGATGGACATCTGGTCATTCAGCAGTTAAAGGCAAATCCACGGACAAGGGATATCCCTGTCATTTTTATTACTGCAGATGATGACAGTGAAAATGAGATAAGAGGTTTCAAAGAGGGCGCAATGGACTTTATTACAAAACCCTTCCGGCAGGAAATCGCAGTGTCCAGAATTCGCAGAATTCTTGAAATCGTAAGTCTGCAGAAAATACTTCTGGCGGAACTGGAGAAGCAGACAAAGGAAGCAGATGAGGAACGGAAAAAGGTTGCTGAAATGTCAAAGGACTTTTTGACCGGTCTTAATTTGAGAAGCAGCGGGGAACAGAAGATTATACGTGCCATGGCAGAAAAGCCCGGGTGCCTGGCTTTTTTGGATATAGATAACTTAAAGAAAATTAACGATACAGTAGGACATAAATTTGGCG
Source organism: Agathobacter sp. (assembly GCA_051880175.1). Lineage (GTDB taxonomy): Bacteria > Bacillota > Clostridia > Lachnospirales > Lachnospiraceae > Roseburia. Next base: position 4,351 of record JBJENM010000071.1, read on the forward strand.
ATAAAGTGTTAAAGACAATGGGTGACATTCTAAAGAAGCATGAAGAGAATGGCATTGCCTGCCGTCTTGGCGGAGATGAGTTTTTATACTTTATGATTGAGGTATCCCACGAGGAAGCAGAGCAGAGAATCAATCGGATTATAGATGAGTTCCTTGCGGAAAAAGAGGCAGATGCATCAATTCGGCAGGCTTCTTTGTCAGCAGGATTATGCATGTGCGACAAAGAGGAGAATTATGCGGATGTATATAATAAAGCAGATAAGGCATTATATCATGTAAAGCAAAATGGAAAAGCCGGTTTCTTTTTTTACCAAAAGGAAGAGTATAGTCTGAAGAGAAAATCGGATGTGGATATGGATCAACTGGTGAAATCCCTTAAGGACAGCGGAAGCTATTCCGGGGCAATGGATGTGGAATATCGTGAGTTTGCAAAACTATTTGAGTATACAGCCAATCTGAAGGCCAGATACCATCATGGTTTTCATTTGATTATGGTTACCCTGGACGCGCCGGATGAAGAAAGCTTTTACATCGAGGAATTGGAGAGTGCCATGTCCTGCATGGAAAATTCAATTCAGAAAACGATTCGAAATTCAGATATTTATACCCGTTACAGCAGTGTACAGTTTCTGATTATTCTGCTGGAGGCTGGGGATACAAATGTAAATCTGGTCATGGACCGTATTTTCCGTAAATATGGAGAAAAGTACGGAAACTCTGATATTTTGCCATCTTTTTCAGTGAGAAAGGTGGACTAGCAAGGAGGATGGACAATACATGAAATATTTAAAACAGTTCTTTATCATTGTACTGTTTTCATTTGTTGGAGAATTGCTGCATTGCATGATACCTATATCCATTCCCGCAAGTATTTATGGATTGGTGCTTTTATTCGTGGCACTTCTTATCGGAATTATAAAGCTGCCACAGGTAAAGGAAACAGCATTCTTTTTAATCGAAATTATGCCGATTATGTTTGTGCCGGCAGGAGTGGGGCTCATGGAAAGCTGGGGCGCCTTACAGGAAATGCTGATTCCTGTGCTTGTAATTATGATTGTATCCACAATCTTAGTTATGGGAGTTGCCGGTCAGGTTACACAATTGGTAATCCATAGAGAACGAAAAAAGACAGGAGGGCGTAAAAAATGAATTTTTTACAAGACTCTGTCTTTTTTGGTGTAGTTCTTACAATTGCTGTTTTTGAGTTCGGGTTATTTCTAAAAAAGAAATTTAAAACACAAATATTTAATCCTCTTTTAATTTCTGTAATAGTTATTATTGCAATTTTACTGTTGTCGGGAATGAGCTATGAAACCTACGAGACCGGGGCAAAGTATATTTCCTATTTACTGACCCCTGCGACGGTTGCACTTGCGGTTCCTCTCTATGAACAGATAGAAGCGTTAAAGCAAAACTGGAAAGCAATTTTGCTGGGAATTTTATCCGGGGCTCTTACCAGTGCAGTTTGTGTGCTTACCTTGTCGGTACTGTACGGTTTAAGTCACACACAGTATGTTACACTTCTTCCAAAGTCAATCACAACGGCAATCGGAATGGGTGTTTCGGAAGAACTGGGAGGAATTGTTACGATTTCCGTTGCAGTCATTATTGTGACAGGAGTACTTGGCAATATGATTGCGGAGACTGTGTGTAAAGTTTTTAAGATTACAGACCCGGTGGCAAAGGGAATCGGAATTGGGTCGGCATCCCATGCAATCGGAACGACAAAGGCAATGGAGATGGGAGCGGTGGAAGGCGCAATGAGTTCTTTGTCCATTGCGGTGTCCGGTGTTATTACGGTGGTAATTGCCAATATTTTTTCATTGTTATATTAAGGAGCATGAATGGCACTTCAATTTGTATTAGGTAATTCGGGAAGCGGAAAAACAGAATATATGTATGAGCGAATTGTAAAAGAGGCGGCTCTTTTTCCGAAGAAGAACTTTCTTGTGGTGGTGCCGGAGCAGTTTACTATGCAGACACAGAAAAAACTGGTGGAATTGTCAGAAAATCATGCCATTATGAATATTGACGTCCTTAGTTTTAAGCGGCTGGCATACCGTGTGTTTGATGATCTGGGAATGAGTGAGTTGTCCATTCTTGAGGAGACGGGGAAGAATCTGGTACTTCGTAAAATCGCAAAACAAAAGGAGGAGGAGCTGACGGTTCTTCGCCCCAATATTGCAAGAATGGGATATATTGAAGAATTAAAGTCTCTGATTTCTGAGATGGTTCAATATAATATTTCTCCTGCCGATTTGAAAGAACACGCCCTTTCCTTACGGACCTCTCCGGCCTTCCGCTTAAAGCTTTTGGACATTGCAACCATATATGAAGGCTTTTCGGAATATATGCGTGGAAATTATGTGACGGCAGAGGAAATCTTAAATGTGCTGATTGATGTGGCAGGGGACTCAGAACTGTTGAAGGATAGTGTGGTAGTTTTTGATGAATTTACAGGCTTTACACCGATTCAGAACCGGCTGCTTCAAACAATACTGCCACTTGTGGAAAAGATGTATGTTCTGCTTACGATTGATGCACAGGAAGATTTCTATCATTGTAATGGAGAACACGAACTTTTTTACTTATCAAAGAAGACCATCTCATCTCTGCTTAAAATGGCAGAGCAGGCAAAGGTTGAAGTGTCAGACCCGGTCATACTGTCCGATAGCGAGAAAAAGCGTTATGTGAATGCGCCGGATCTGGCATTTATGGAGAAGAATCTTTTCCGCAGATGGTACAGGAAAAAGAACGGGACAATACAGGATATCCGGATATCCTGTGAACGTAATCCCTTAGAAGAAATTACATATGTATCAAGAGAAATTACCCGTCTGGTGAGGGAAGAACATTTTCGGTACAGGGATATTGCAGTAGTTTCCGGTGCGGTAGAGGGATATAAAAGCAATCTGACAGAATGCTTCGAAAAATATGAGATTCCCTATTTTATGGACCAGACCACCGAGGTCCTGTTCCATCCTTTTATTGAATGTATCAGGGCTGTCCTTGAGATTGTATCCTCCAATTTCTCCTATGAATCGGTGATGAGATTCCTTCGAACCGGATTTGTGGATATCGAGGAGAGCCGAATTGATCTGTTGGACAATTATCTGGTGGCAATAAAAATACGCGGAAAAAATGCCTGGAAAAAGCGCTGGCTGCGCAGGATGAAGGATGAGCGGATGTGTGATTTGGAACTGTTGGATCAGCTTAGAATCCAGATTGCAGATCTGTTGATTCCGTTTTATGAAACCTTTGAAAAAAAATCGACGACGGTGTCCGAAAAGATAATGGCACTTTATCAGCTTTTGGTATCCCTGCATGCAGAAGAAAAACTGTGGATCAAAGAAGAAGAGTATCTGAAGGAAGGACAGCAGGATAAGTCCAAAGAGTATGGTCAGATTTACCGAATTGTGATGGAACTGTTAGAAAAGTATGATACGCTTCTTGGCAAAGAACAGATTTCGGTAGAAGAATTTACGGAGATTCTGGAAGCCGGATTATCGGCAGCCAACGTAGCGGTGATTCCACCCGGATACGACAGTGTTACCGTGGGAGATATTGAGCGTACCAGATTGAATGGGGTAAAGGTATTATTCTTTGTGGGTGTAAATGATGGTATTATACCAAAGGCTGTAGGAAAGGGCGGAATTATCTCCGAATATGAGCGCCAGATGTTAAAGGAGGCAAAGCTTGAGCTTGCTCCGGGGGCAAGGGAGCAGTCCTTTATACAACGGTTTTACTTATATCGTAATTTAACAAAACCGACTCAGTTGTTATATCTAAGCTACGTTAAAGTGGATGGAGAAGGAAAAGCAATACGTCCCTCTTATCTGATTGAGACGATAAAAAGAATGTTTCCGGATCTGGTGGTACAGGATATGGGAGAAATCTTTTCCGTTCCCAGTTTTTATACTACGGAAGCTGCAAAAGACTATCTGGTGCATGGCAGGAAAGACGAAAACTGGTATGCGCTGGCAGGTCTCTTGTTGGAGGGAGAAGATGTGGAACAGTTAAACCGTTTGATCGCTGCTCCATTCAGTAAATATTCGCCGGACCCAATCAGCAAAGCGGTTGCACAGGCGATTTATGGGAAAAGTCTAAAAGGAAGCGTAACAAGACTGGAAAAATATGCGGTATGCGCCTATAAGCATTTTCTGGAATATGGTCTTAAGCTAAAAGAACGTGAGCTTGCTGCTTTTGAAAATACAGATATGGGAAATCTGTATCATGATGCATTGAAGCGATACAGCGACAAGCTGGAAGAATCCGAATATGACTGGTTTAAGGTGCCGGAGGAGACTCGCATTCTGCTCTGTCAGGAAGCAATGGAGGAAGCACTTCTTGCTTACCCAAATTTAACTGCCTATGCCACCTGTGAGGATCTTCATATGACAAAGCGTATGCAGGGGATTTTTGAGCAGACAGTCTGGGCACTTACCGAACAGGTGCGTGCGGGAAGGTTTGTTCCAACGGAGTTTGAAATTTCGTTTTCAGAGATGGAAAATTTAAACACGCTTAAACTTTCCTTCGGGGCAGATGAGCATATGCAGCTTCTAGGAAGAATTGATCGCTTTGATACGGCGGAGGATGATGATAAACTGTATGTGAAAATCATTGATTATAAATCCGGAAATACGAAGTTTGATCTAATCAGAATTTATCAGGGACTGTCACTTCAGCTGGTAGTGTATCTGGCTGCAGGGATGGAATATGCCAGGGAGAAGTATCCTTCAAAAACCATCATTCCGGGTGCCGTTTTGTACTATCATATTGATGATCCCGTGGTTGATATAAGTAGCGATATTTCCATGGATTCCGAAGAATACAGGCATGAGCTTCTGGCGGCACTTAAGCCGGATGGTCTGGTAAACAGCCAGGAGTCTGTCTATCGCAGCCTGGATGAAAAGTTTGAAAAAAGATCGGAAGTAATTCCGGTTGCAATCAATAAGTCAGGAGAGCTTTCGGCGACTTCTAAGGTTGCAAGCAGCGAAGAGTTTGAAATTCTGGAGGAGTATGTGAAAAATCAGATGCTTTATCAGGGCAAGCAGATTTTTTCCGGCAATGTTGAGATCAATCCTTACAAAGACGGGCAAAACGTAAGCTGCAGTTACTGCCCCTACGAAAGTGTCTGCGGATTTGATAAAAATATCCCGGGTTTTGTGTATCGTAAGCTTCCTGAAATGAAAAAAGATGAAGTGATTGAAAAAATGCAGTTAGAGAATGCAAAGAACAGTTAGTGGAGTAAGATATGGCAGTTAGTTGGACAAAGGAACAACAGCAGGTTATTGATTTAAACAATCGAGATATTCTGGTTTCTGCTGCGGCAGGGTCCGGAAAGACCGCTGTGCTTGTGGAGCGGATTATCAAAAAAATAACAGATAAAAAGCATCCGGTGGATATCGACCGGCTTCTTGTTGTGACCTTTACCAATGCGGCTGCAGCAGAGATGAGGGAACGAATCCGGCTTGCGATAGATGGGCGTCTGGCAGAAGATCCGGAAAACGAAAATCTGATGAGACAGGCTTCTCTGATTCATAATGCACAGATCACCACCATTGACAGTTTCTGCCTTTTTGTTGTACGGAATCATTTTGGAGAAATTGCCCTTGATCCAAATTTCCGTATAGCAGATTCCGGAGAGCTAGAGCTTTTAAAGCTGGATACCATGGCAGAAGTATTTGAGGCAGAGTATGAAAAGTGCGGCGAAAACAAAGAGTCTGCCTTTTTACGGTTGATTGATGCCTATTCCGGGAAAAACTCCGATGTGGCAGTAAAAAATATGATAGCACAGATTTATCGCCAGTCCCAGAGCCAGCCCTGGCCGAAGGAATGGATTCTGTCCTTAGGAGAGGGATATCGTGTACAATCAGTAGAGGAGCTTTTTCGGACTCCGGTAATGTGCGAAATCGTTGATTATGTTAAAAAAGTTGCGGCAGATTGTCTGGAACAGACCAATAATCTCCTTGAAATCGCCCTTGCAGCAGACGGACCGACAAAATATGCAGAGGCTCTCAAAAGTGATCTGGAGTTTTACCAGGCGCTATCTGAAACCTCCGTTTATCAGGAACAGTATGAGCTTCTTTCAAATTTTAAATATAAATCTTTCAGCGCAATTCGCAATTTTGATGGGGATGAAGCCAAGAAGAATGCGGTGTCTGAGGGAAGAAAACGTTTAAAGGGAATTGTGGAAGAGCTGCAAAGTAAGTATTTTTCCATGGAACCGGAGGAATCTGTTGCCCAGTTTGAGCGAATCCGCCCGCAGGTGGAGGAACTGATCCGGCTTTCCTGCCTCTATCTGGAAGCAATGGATGAAAAGAAACGGCAGAGAAGAATTGTTGATTTTTCGGATATTGAACATTTCGCACTTAAAATCTTGGTGGATGAAAAGACAAAAGAATGCACTGCAACGGCTCTGGAATTCCAGCATCAGTTTGCAGAAATCCTCATCGACGAATACCAGGACAGCAATCAGGTGCAGGAAGCAATCCTTACGGCGGTTGCAGAGAATGGCAGCGGAGGACACAACATGTTCATGGTAGGAGATGTAAAGCAGAGTATTTACCGCTTCCGTATGGCATGTCCGGAGCTTTTTATGGAGAAATATAAAAGCTTTGATTCCTTTGCGAGCAATACGCAGAAAATTGATCTTCACAAGAATTTTCGAAGCCGCAAAGAGGTTCTTGATTTTTCCAATGATATCTTCTACAAGCTTATGAGCCCGGACCTTGGAGATGTGGGATATGATGAAGATGCAGCCTTGTATATGGGGGCTGATTATCCGGAAAATCCCGATGCAAAGGCGGAAGTTTTATATTTTGATCTGTCCCAGGAGATGGTGGAAGGACTTTCGGATGAGGATCTGTCCAAGCATCAGTTAGAGGCACATATGGTTGCCGATAAAATTAAAGATATGATGGCTCATTTGAAGGTTACGGACAGTAAGACAAAAGAACTGCGCAATTTAAGGTTTAGTGACATTGTCATCCTGTTTCGCTCACTTCGGGGCTGGGGAGAAGACTTTGCGGAAGTTCTGACAAGCTGTGGAATTCCGGCACATGTGGAACTGCAGACCGGTTACTTTTCTGCAATCGAGGTGCAGACCGTCTTGAACATGCTTCGCATTCTGGATAACCCATATCAGGATATACCGATGGCAGCGGTACTTCACTCACCGATGGTGGGACTTTCGGATGAGGAGCTGGCCGAACTTCGGGTAAGCGATGAAAGTATCCCTTTTTCAGCCGCAGCATTCCATCGGATGGAACAGGCATTTCTCCAAAGCCGGGAGCAGGAAGAATTGAGTGGAATTGATGAGAAGCTAGCGGATTTTTATGCCGTTTACAAGAAGCTTCGGAGCAAAAAGGATGTCCCAATCAGGGACTTGATTTATCAGGTCTTAAAGGAAACGGGGTACGGCGCATATGCGGCATCACTTCCGGCAGGAGAAAAACGGGCTGCAAATTTGAATATGCTCTTGGAAAAGGCGAGTGCATATGAAAAAACGAGTTACAAGGGCCTGTTTCATTTTGTGAGATATGTGGATCAGATTAAGAAATATGAGATCGATGAAGGGGAGGCCGATGTAATTGGCGAGAATGCGGATGTAGTCCACATTATGACTATTCATAAGAGTAAAGGATTGGAATTCCCGGTTGTATTCGTGTCGGGGCTATCCAAGCAGTTTAATCTGAGGGATACTGCGGAGGTTATGGTTCTTCATCCAAAGCTTGGAATGGGAATCTCTGAGATGACGGCAAAGCCAAGAACAAAGAGAGCAAGTCTGTTTAAGACACAAATTGCGGAGCAGATCAAAAGGGAAAGTATTGGTGAGGAGCTTCGTGTATTATATGTTGCTCTTACAAGAGCAAAGGAAAAGCTGATACTTACCGGTACGATTACAGCGGAAGATAAATTATCGGATTATACGGGAAATACGAAGGAAAAGCAGCCCCTGTCTTTTTTAAGCCGGGGGAAAGCGAAAAGCTATACCGACTGGATACTTCCGGCGGTGCTTTCCTATCCGGATAAGTATGGGATTACCTTTGTAAAAGTAGCGGAGCTGGTGCAAAAGGACATAGAAGCCCAGGTACAGAATCTAGATCAGGTAAATGAAGTATTTCGCCGGATTAAGCAGGCGGATCAGACGCGAAAGGATACCATTGCAGCCCAGTTATCCTATCGATATCCATACCAAAACGAGAGGAATAAAAAAAGCAAATACTCGGTTTCCGAATTAAAGCATGCCTCCATGGCAAAACGGTATGATGAGAGTGAAAAGGAAGCGGAAAGACCGGACTTTTTGCTGGAAGAAAAGGAACACTTCGTTCCAAAATTTGCAAAAACACCGGAGAACGAGGATAAGAGGATTTCTTCGGTATACGGAGTTAGCCGGGGGGCACTTCGGGGAACTGCAGTACACCGGGCGATGGAATGTCTGGATTTCGTAAAAATGAATGGAATAGATTCAAAGGATGGGCAGGCGGTAAAGGCATTTGTAAGAGATGAGCTTTCCCGAATGAGCAGCTCCAATGAGCTTACCGGTGAGATGCGGGAACTTATTTATCCGTCCATGATTGAGGAGTTCGTAAAAAGCGAGACAGCATCCCGGATGGCAAAGGCCGCAGCGGCGGGCAAGCTGTACAAAGAAAAGCCATTTGTCATGGAGCATGAGGGAGTGCTTGTACAGGGAATTATAGATGTGTTCTGGGAAGAGGAGAACTCGCTGGTGGTCCTTGATTATAAGACGGACCGGGTAACAGAAGCCGGGGAACTGGTGCTTCGATATAAGACACAACTGGAATTATACGCAGATGCACTGACCAGAATATTTTCAACAAAGGAAAAAGAGTGGAATACAAAGGAAGCTTTGCTTTATTCCTTTCATTTAAAGGAGGTTGTTCGTTTATGAGTCAGATTATTTTAGCGTCGGGATCGCCCAGACGGAAAGAACTGTTGGAACAAATGGGACTCATTTTTGAGGTCTGTCCGGCAAAGGGGGAAGAGGTAATTACAACTACGGTTCCCAGTGATGTGGTTTTGGAGCTTTCTAAGCAGAAGGCGGAGGAAGTGGCAGGCGGAATTCTATCCTGGATGGAGAACGGCTGTAAAAAGGATTTACGTTGTCCTCAGGATGTTCTGGTTATTGGAGCGGACACGGTTGTGGCTTTTGAAGGAAATATTTTAGGAAAGCCGAAGGATGAGGCGGATGCAAAACATATGCTGTCTATGCTTTCCGGAAAGATGCATAGTGTATTCACCGGGGTGACATTTGTTTTTATCGATAAGTCTGGAAAGACCGGAGAATATACGTTTTATGATAAAACGGATGTTACCATGTATGAGATGAGCGAGAAAGAAATTGACCGCTATATTGCAAGCGGTGAACCTATGGACAAAGCCGGGGCCTATGGGATTCAGGGAAAAGGAGCCATTTATATCCGGGAAATCGCAGGAGATTTTTACAATGTGATGGGACTCCCTATCGGAAAACTATACCAGGAGCTTCGAAAGCTTGGCATAGATATCTACTTATGGTAAAATACTAGAGAAATTTTTAGTCCCTTTTTACATTTGTGTGTCTATGAATGAATTTTGCTATTTGAAATCAGAACGTTTAAAAAGCGT
>JBJENM010000072.1:0-13973 GCA_051880175.1 Agathobacter sp.
TTTATGGTGTGGTGGAATTTACCTCTGCACTGGAATTTAAAATTTCAAGTCAGCTTCCTCTTATCTTTGACTTAACACAATCCTCTTATTGCAGATCTGCCTCGGTGCCTCTTTATGTGAAGTTACAAACAAAATGCTGTTATTCTCCGCTACGAATTGCCGGATATTTTCAAGCACAAGCTGCTCCGTCCCCGCATCCATCCCGTTTGTCGCCTCATCCAATATCAGTATTTTCGGTTTTCTTATCAATACGCGCGCCAGTGCGAGCCGCTGCTTTTGTCCGCCCGACATATTATTTCCGGCCTCTGCCACTTTATAGTCCAAGCCGTATTCGCGCACAAAATCCTTCAGGCCTCCCATCTCTAAAACCCGCATGACTTCCTCGTCACTGTAATTTTCTCCCAGCACGATATTATCACGCAATGTTCCTTCCAGAATAACAGGCTCCTGAAATTGTATTTTTATCCAACGAAAACGTTCACTCTCCGACATCGCATATACATCTTTTCCGTTGATTGCAACAAAGCCGTCCGTAACCTTATAAAAACCGCAAAGCAGCTTTAACAGGGTCGTTTTTCCTGCTCCGCTTTCGCCCTCGATAAATATACAGTCTCCTCCGTGATACTTCTCATGTATATTGTGCAATACAGATCGTTCCCCCCACGCAAACTGCTCTATGGAAATCTCCAGTTCTGTTTCGTCTGCATCCGGCAGAGGCATCTGCTTATCCTCCGCGTCCTCCTGCAGATATTCATATACACGCTCCGCCGCACCGATCGCAATCTGTGTCCCGCGATAAAAATCTGCCAGATTGTTAAGTGGTTCTATCAGGCGCTGGGAATATGTATAGAACAGAATCACAACACCTATACTTATTTCTCCTTTGTAAAGGAACACCCCTCCAAGCAAAGTCATAACCACCGGAAAGATTACGGAAATGAAGGTATTAAGTGCATAGGCAGTCACATCAATTCCGATTACCTTCTTTGCTTTTGCAAAATATTTATCCCATACCCGGTTATGATAGCGTTTTTCAAAGAAACCCGTTGCACTGAGCGCTTTGATTTCAAGCACTGCTTTGATATCTTCCGTTAAATGGTGATTTAAATTTGCATTTTCCTGTGAAAACTCTTTATATGTCGACCTCATTCTTTTATTGACACGATTTACCGCAAGAAAATAAACTGCGCCCACAGCGCAGGCTGCGATTCCCATTACCGGCGCCTTCACAATTAGTATTGCAGTAATCGCAACTACCTGAAACACATTGAGCAACAGCATCAGCACATCGATTCCGGCGCTCTCCGCAATAATAGACCCATCATTCATAATTGCAGATACCATATCCCCTGTTGTTCTGGCATCATAAAAGGCGGCGCTTCGGGTCAGTAAACGGTTGTACATCATACAGCGCATCTGATTGATCAGGGTATAACGAAAGGTATGCCATTTACGGTTCTCGATAATTCCTACGACAAGCGACAGTCCTCCGATTGCGCAAATGATCAGAAACATCCGTATGATGGCGTTCCATTCTTCCAACTGCGTAACCATATCCACAAATTCCTGGATCTGATAGATAAACAACAGATTCAAAACTATACTGAGCAGACACACAAAAAATAAACCTATCTGCTTTTTTCTAAGATTCCGGAATAGTTTTGTTAGTTCTATGTATTTTTTCATAATCCTTCTCCCGCCTAACAACCTACATACTTTTACATCTGCATACCGCCTCTGTTCCTATTTTCCTTTTAAGCTTGGCGAAAGCGGTTTATAAATCAGCATGTCAACCATTTTTTATTTTATCACAATTCCATCAAAGAAATGATTTCCCTTGTGCTCATATTCACGGCGCTGACCATTTCTTCCCGGATTGTTTCCCTTGTGATTTTTACTGTTGTTCTGGTTCCTGTTGTCTTGTTTTCCGTTGTTTCGATTTTCTTTGTTTCGATTATCGCTTGTGCGCTGTTCTTTCGGGACATTCTGCTTCTTCTGGTCCTTCTTTTCGGAAGCCTTCTCCCCTGTTCCAATCTTCATGGTAAGCTGGATTCTCTGTTTCTTAAGATCCACGCTCATAACCTGAACATCCACAATGTCTCCAACACTTACGGCCTCCAAAGGATGGCTGATGTAACGGTCACAGATTTCCGAGATATGAACCAGTCCGTCCTGATGTACTCCGATATCCACAAACACACCAAAATCAATGACATTCCGGACGGTTCCTTTTAGTACCATTCCCGGAGTCAGATCCTTCATCTCAAGAACATCACTACGAAGGATTGGCTTTGGCATATCCTCACGAGGATCACGTCCAGGCTTTTCCAATTCTTTTACAATATCCTGTAACGTCAGCTCTCCGATTCCAAGCTCTTCGGAAAGTGCCTTGTAATCCGAAATCTTTTTCGAAATTCCGACAACATTTCGGTTTTTTACATCCTCCATCGTGTAACCTAATTTCTCGAGAAGGGCTTTTGTTGCTTCGTAGGATTCCGGATGCACACCGGTGGCATCCAAAGGATTCTCTCCATCTGCGATCCGCATAAAGCCGGCACACTGCTCATAGGCCTTCGGCCCAAGCTTTGCCACCTTAAGAAGCTGGGAGCGCATCACAAATTTTCCGTTTTCCTCCCTGTAATCTACAATGTTCTTTGCAATCTGCTTGGAAACACCGGAGATATATTCCAGCAGTGAAACGGAGGCTGTATTTAAATCCACACCTACCTTATTTACACAATCCTCTACCACTCCGCCAAGGGCGTCACTTAATTTTTTCTGATTCATGTCGTGCTGGTACTGTCCCACACCAATGGATTTCGGATCGATCTTTACAAGCTCGGCAAGAGGGTCCTGAAGTCGTCTTGCCATAGAAGTTGCACTACGCTGTCCCACATCAAAATTCGGGAATTCCTCCGTAGCAAGCTTACTTGCGGAATAAACCGACGCACCGGCTTCGTTTACAATAATGTACTGTACGTTTACAGGGATTTCTTTAATCAGTTCCACAATGACCTGTTCGGATTCTCTTGATGCTGTTCCGTTTCCCAGGGAAATCAATGTAACATGGTGCTTTGCAATCAGTTTTTTAATGACTGCCTTTGCTTCCTCCACCTTATTCTGCGGTGCCGTCGGGTAGATAACTGTGGTCTCTAACACCTTTCCGGTAGGATCAACTACTGCAATTTTACATCCGGTTCGAAAAGCCGGGTCCCAGCCAAGCACCACCTGTCCTGCAATGGGTGGAGCCAAAAGAAGCTGTTCCAGATTCTTTCCGAATACCTTGATTGCTCCATCCTCCGCTTTATCGGTAAGGTCATTTCGGATCTCACGCTCAATTGCCGGAGCAACCAGACGCTCGTAGGCATCCTCTATGGTTTCCTTTAATATCTGTGCGGTTTCGGCAGATTCGTTTGTGATCACTTTTTTCTCTAAATAGCGAAGGATATCCTCCACCGGCGCCTCGACCTTGACAGTGAGGAATTTTTCCTTTTCACCGCGGTTGATTGCCAGGGTTCGGTGTCCTGCCACCTTGCTAAGTCCCTCATTATACTCATAGTACATCTCGTACACCGATTCTGCTTCCGGGTCCTTTGCCGTTGTTACAAGCTGGCCCTTCTTTACCGTAATATCACGAATATAGGTTCTGTAATCAGCCTCATCGGAAATCTGCTCTGCAATAATATCCTTTGCCCCCGCAATGGCATCCTCGGCAGAAAGGACCTCCTTTTCCTCGCTTAAATATTTGGAGGCCTCCTCCATAAGAGCGCCGGTAAATTCCTGTGCTAAGATCAGCTCTGCCAATGGCTCTAAGCCCTTTTCCTTTGCAATGGTTGCACGGGTACGGCGCTTTGGTCTGTATGGGCGGTACAGATCATCCACCGCCACCTGAGTCTCAGCAGCCAAAATCTGTGCCTTTAGTTCCTCCGTAAGCTTTCCCTGTTCCTCGATGCTGGAGAGAACGGTTTCCTTTTTCTCCTCAAGGTTACGAAGATAATTCAAACGGTCAAACAGATTACGGAGAACTTCATCGTTTAATGCTCCCGTTGCTTCCTTGCGGTATCTTGCGATAAAAGGAATTGTGTTTCCCTCATCGATCAGCTTTACCGCTGCTTCTGTCTGTCCTCTCTTAATATTCAGTTCTTCCGAAATTTTTGCAATAATATCCATTTGTTCATTCCCTTTGCATATTTTTTTCTTTTCCTATTATATATGAAGTGCTACAATAAAATCAATTATCCCATTTCGGAATTCATTCAGAAACACAATTCCGGAAAGTGAGAATCAATTCTTGAAAATCGGAGGTTATCCAAATATGGATTTTGGACCAAATGAAAATCATCCACCTTATGGAAATTACTATTACCAGAACAATTTTGTTCCACCGGTTCCGAATAAACGATCTGAAAAAATGGAAACTGCTGCAATGATTCTTGGTATTGTTTCCCTTACCACCTGCAGTTGTCTGTATATTTCCATCGTCTGCGGTGCCCTTGCCATCATTCTTGCCCTCCTGTCCAAGGGTGGCGAAAACACCATGGGGTCCCGTGCAAAAATCGGACTTGGTCTCGGCATTGCCGGTCTTGTTCTTACCATACTTCTCTATGCCTTTGCTTTTGCTGTGGCCATCGAAACCTACGGAAGCCTAGAAGGAATTCTTCGGGCATACTGCGATATGTACGGCTTTGATTTTGAAGAGCTCTATGGAGATCTGTTTTAAGATTTACAAAACTGCAATCGCCTCCAAAAGGTCCGTGTCAAAAAAAATCATGGATGCGTTTTTTACAATCCAGTTGATTACAATAAGCACAATTGCAATCCACAAATAGATGTCACGATAATGCATTCCGATTTTTAGTCTCCCTCTGCTTAACCGTTCTATGGTCTGGGAAAGCATAAACCAGCCGCCAACACATACGGCATAAAAAAAGAACGGATGGTAGAGTGCAGACTTCATCGGATGTCCGTTTAACAGCGCAAGAACTGCACGGCTCCCGCCGCATCCGGGGCAATAATAGCCCGTCATTGCATGAAATACACATTCCGGAAGCGCTCTTATGAAGTCAAATCCCAATCCCTTATATATGAAAATAAGTACCCCGCAGATTGCCAGAACAATCCAGCCGGCACCATACACATAGGAATCATATTCGTCTGATGGTTTCATTTCTTTACTGTTTCCTATCCTTTTCTCAAATCCCATTTCGGAATTGTGTTCCTTAGAATGAATTTTGCTATTTGAATCAGAACGTTTAAAAAGCGTCGGCACTTAATGAGCAATTTATTGCGAATTTAGTACCGCTACGCTTTTTACAAACGAAAGTGGGTTCTGATTCAAATATGCAAATTCATTCAGGATCACTTTTCCGAAAAGAGATTTTCTTAATAGAATAAGTATATCTGTTTCTTGTAATCTTTGCAAAAAAATTGTATAATATTTGAAAACAACGGCAAAGGAGGAATCGCGTATGACAATCGGTGCAATTGGAAACAATTATTCCGTTTACGGAGCTTATGGTGCATATGGCGCTTCTGGTGCTTATGGTACTTCCGGCGCAAACGCTGCTGCTACAGTCGGCGAAAAGGATGCGGATTCCTCAAAGAAAGTCGGCCGTGCTTCTTCTCCGGAAGAATGCCAGACCTGTAAAAACAGGAAATATCAGGACGGTTCCAACGAGGCTGATGTTTCCTTCAAGAACGCCACCCATGTTTCACCCAATGCTGCCGGAGCCGCCGTTCGTGCTCACGAGGGACAGCATGTGTCCAATGCATACCAAAAAGCAGCAGAAGGGAATGGAAAGGTGATTAATGCCAGCGTATCCATTCATACTGCAGTATGTCCGGAGTGTGGACGTACCTATGTATCCGGCGGCACCACCAATACGATGATTAAATATTCCAACGAATCCAATCCATATCAGCAAAGTAAAAAATCACAGGATTCCCTTGCTTTGCTTGGGGCAAATCTAAATTTTGCAGTTTAAAGGAGCTTACATCATGTCAAGAACATCAAAAGAATTAAAGCGTATCGCCCGGGAAAATTTAACCGGACATTATAATATTCCAATGGGAGCCTTCATCGTTTCGAGTATGATTACTTTAGCGATAGAACTCCCATTTTCCATGTTACAAAGCGAGTATTCCACCACCCTGCAGGTTATCATATCCTATGTTGCGGAGTTCCTTATTTCCCTGATTGGCGTCGTTCTAAACGCAGGGCTTATCAAGATTCACTTAAATATGGCCAGGAAAAAGGAATACACCTTGGCGCAATTATTTGATTGTTTCAAAAAGCATCCGGACCGCTATCTGATTGCAGGCTTTTTGCTGATGCTTGTCACATTTCTTGTAACGCTTCCTTTTTTCGGAGCGGCTTACTTATTTCAGAAAAACCCTTCCACCCAGAATATTCTGATTGCCCTTGCAATCGGTCTGGTGTGTCTTATCGCCTGTATTTATATCCAGCTTCGTTTTCAGCTTATCTACTATATCATTCTCGAACACGAGGAAATGAGCATAAAGGATTCCTTTACGGTAGCATCCGGCCTCATGAAAGGACATATGGGCCGCCTTTTTTACATCCTGTTAAGCTTTGTAGGGCTTAATCTGCTCTCCATTCTTTCCCTTGGAATTGGAATGCTCTGGGTCGCACCTTACCAGATGCAGACCATTACCAACTTTTATCTGGATGTAATCGGTGAACTGCCTGAGAGCGCCCCGGCACAACCAACTTATTCGCAGCCAAATTATTTTAATCAATACATTTAAGGAGGAGTTTACAAATGAATGACTCAAAAGACATCATCCGGGATGCCAAAGCGTTAGGTGTCCCAAAAATGTTGCTGTTAGGCTTGCAGCACATGTTTGCCATGTTCGGAGCAACAATCCTTGTTCCAATCCTGGTAAATGGCTACTTTGGAGGAGGACAGCAGGTATTATCTGTCCAGGTTACCTTAGTCTGTGCAGGACTCGGAACCCTCATCTTCCACATCTGCTCAAAACTTAAGGTTCCTGCATTCTTAGGTTCCTCATTCGCCTTTTTAGGCGGCTTCTACACCATTGCAACAATGGACTCCGGAGCTTTTGCCAATATGCCGGATTCTGAAAAATTGCAGTATGCATGCGGCGGTATTTTTGTTGCAGGTCTTCTTTACTTAGTGCTTGCGCTGATCATCAAGCTTGTTGGCGTAAAACGTGTCATGCGTTTCCTTCCACCTGTTGTAACCGGACCTATCATTATCTGCATCGGACTCAGCCTTGCTCCGTCTGCAGTATCCAATGCGTCTACCAACTGGTTGATCGCTTTTGTCGCACTTGCGGTTATCGTCATCTTCAACATCTGGGGGAAAGGAATGTTCCGTATTATCCCGATTCTTCTTGGAGTAGTGATTTCCTACCTCTTTGCACTTGTTCTTCACTTATGCGGAGTGACCAATCCGGATGGTTCTGCTATCTTGAACTTCGCCGGGGTTGCAAGCGCAGCCTGGGTTGGACTTCCACCATTCCAGCTTCCAAAATTCAACCTTACCGCAATCCTTGTTATGGCTCCAATCGCCATCGCAAGTATGATGGAACATGTTGGAGATATCTCTGCAATCTCCGCTACTGTCGGTGAAAACTTTATTGAAGAGCCGGGTCTTCACCGCACCTTAATCGGAGACGGTATTGCAACCTCCTTCTCCGCACTCATCGGTGGACCTGCAAACACTACCTACGGTGAAAATACCGGTGTTCTTGAGCTTAGCCGTGTATCAGATCCAAAGGTTGTTCGTCTTGCAGCTTTATATGCCATCGTTCTTGGATTCATTCCTAAGATGGCTGAAATCATTGGTTCCATGCCTGCTTCCATCATCGGTGGCGTAAGCTTCGTTCTTTACGGAATGATTTCCGCAATCGGTGTAAGAAATATCGTTGAGAACCATGTAGACTTTACAAAGTCAAGAAACCTGATTATTGCTGCCGTTATCCTTGTATGTGGCCTTGGCTTCTCTAATGGACTTACCTTTACCATTGCAGGTACCTCCATCACCCTGACTGCACTTGCTATTGCAGCAATTGCCGGTATTCTCTTAAATGCAATTCTGCCGGGAAATGATTATCACTTCGGTGAGAATCCTACCGCAGATGCTGCCAGAGGAGTGGACATGCGTCCTTCTAAGTAATTTATACAAGACAGATTATACATAAAATGGCTGGGATAATATTCCAGTGCTATTTTACCTAAAAAACGGTACTCTCCATATTGATATGTTCCCAGAATTCTGGACACAGATCATAACCGGAGAGTACCGTTTTCTTTTATTTAAAAAGTTATTTTATAAGTCAATAATTAGTGGTCTAAATCCTTGTTTTTAATTCACTTTTAGGCCACAGTTTCTAACCCGAGAAAATAGGAATTTGACGAACTAAATTATAGTAGCAAATGCCCATCGGTTATTTGTATTAGGTTTTCTACAATCGCTTTGTAATACTTTGAAAACCTACTATCTGTCTCTATTATACTATTTAAATCTATCTCAAATCTAATAAGTCTATCAACAATGTGATTAGAAATAATTTTTCGGTATTCAGCACAATACTCATAACGATGGATAATGAGTTTTTCATTTCGCTCTTCATTCAACAATCTATTATACAAATCATCGATTACAAGCTCGTCAATAACCATTACTTCCTTTTCACATACAAGTTCAGCACTCCATGATGTTCTATCTCTTTGAAAACCGTCATCGTTCAAAAGATATACTGAGCAATTCTTTCCTTGATACACTGATTTCAGAGCATCTGGATAGCATTCGTATATAATAGGAGTTCCTTTTTCGTCAGTATAGAGAAGAAAATCAAAATCATCTTTTTTTACTCCAAATAGGAGAGCTGTCACCATATTCTCTATAGCATATACATACTCTTTTCCATGTGTTGATACACGAGGTTGTAGAGTTTTTAGTCCAGCGATTGGCGATACATGATATAACATTATTTTCCTCCGGCAAATTCTAATTTAAGTCATCTAACCTAAACAATTCTATTGACTCTTTTTCAGAAAACTCCTATCTAGGTCATTCCCACCAGCCAATTTCATTGACTCCTTTTCATAAAAATCCTATTTAGGTCACCACTACTAGCCAATTTCATTGACTCCTTTTCATAAAAATCCTATTTAGGTCACCACTACTAACCAATTTCATTGACTCTTTTTCGTAAAAGTCCTATCTAGGTCATTCCCACCAGCCAATTTCATTGACTCTTTTTCCAAAAAGTCCTATTTAGGTCACCACTACCAGCCAATTTCATTGACTCTTTTTCATGAAATCCTAATTTAAGTCATCTTCTTGCCCTTCGGACAAGAAGCATCCCATTCAGCTAATTGGTACTTCATAAAACAACACATGATGCTCATTTACATAACCATGGGTTCTAAATTTTTCATTCTCTTCCGGTTTATACCATGCACTTATCACGGAATATTTTATCTTTCTCTTTTTTATGTCTCGTGTGATTT
This sequence comes from Agathobacter sp., assembly GCA_051880175.1. Classification (GTDB taxonomy): domain Bacteria; phylum Bacillota; class Clostridia; order Lachnospirales; family Lachnospiraceae; genus Roseburia. The sequence goes on from JBJENM010000072.1 coordinate 9,503, forward strand.
CATCCAGCATCATATCCAATGCCTCCGTTTTCAAAAATTCTTGGCGTAATGCGATTGGATATAAGTGTATATATTTGTAATTGGAATCAACAAATCCCATTGTATATGCAATGATCTCATTTTCCTTATGAACGAACCATGATAAAGTTTCAAATCCATCTGAATTTTCAAGAAGTTTTTTTACTATCTCACCATTGGGTACATAGCGACTTTCGGGCCATACATAGCTATAAATATCGCTAATTTTTTGACATAATTCATAGTCCGTCTTCTCTACAACAGACACCTCATATTCTGACTTTTTATCTATTCGTTCATATTCATCAACGTTTAAAATGCGTAATGTATCAACATCATCCAGTTTCTTACCACCGAAAGACTCTAATAATTCAATTCTTGGAATATCCCTTTTGTCCGCAGTTAGAACGATACTCTTTCTTTCAGGAGTTTTCCTTCTTACATCACACATAATGTGTTTTATCATTTCTTTTTCATAATTTTTGTATTTTGGAGCGACTTGAATAAAATAATCCCCTGGTTCTTCTGTATGAACCATTCCAACAATTTCGTCATCTTGAATCCATAAATACATATCCTTGATCCATTCATCATAACCGCGACTATTTATTCCATTGTTTACCGCATAACATGTGAAGCATAATCTTCCTACGTCCCAATTAAAATAAGTCCCACAATCATAATTATTTGATAAAAATCTATATATGTATGGATAATCATGCTTTTCTGCTTTTCTTACCTCCATTTTAAGTGCTCCTTATATTACTCAATTTAGCAGACAGTATTTTCTGTATGTCCGCCAAATGTTCCTCGTAACTATTAATTTTTAGAATTCCGGTAATCCTACAAACACGACTTCATTGCCATTTGCAACTCCTGTGTACATTTCGTTAGTAAATTGCCCAATAGAGCAAAAATACTCTATCACATATTTCGCTGTATATGGCATCTCCAAGTGGCATATTTCTTTAAGTGAAAACCAGTTAACTTTCCCTTCATTTGACACTAAATTATCATCAACATCATCTTTGATATTAGCAAAGAAATAATAATTCTGTCTTATTTCTCCTTTTGTTCTTCGTAGTGTAATATATTTAAGAGTAAGATTTTCTATATCCGATTCACAAAGCCCCAGTTCCTCGTTCAGTTCTCTTATTACGCATGCCTTTGCATCATTCAGTTCATAATCTTTAAAATGTCCACCAGCAGAACCTGTCCATACATCATTTACGACTCTTCCGCCTTGTCTGTATAAAAGTAAAATCTTTTCCCCTTTTAACAAGTAGATTGATGTCATATTTCTCAATTTACCTTCCATAAATGAACCTCTCGTTTACCGCTCAAGCTTGAATTTTATTTTCTAATTAACAGATTGGAAGTTTGCATCCATATCAGTTATATTTCATCAATCTGCAACCGATAAAATCCACTTCACAATATAATCAAATCTTTCTTCAGTCAGCGCATGTCCACCCTTATATCTAACATGGGTGATATTATCCTCCACCTTCAGCTCGACATATGATCTTTTAGCTACGTCTACCACATCTGCGGCATCTCTAGAATACTTATCATCATCAGCCGAAACTATTAATAATTTTCTGGGTGCTACACAAGCCAACAAATCACCTATATCATACTTTTTGTAAAGATTGGGCACTACACTAGCCAGCTCAATTCCTACACCATTCTCCATTCTATTCTTATATGAACACGCACTTCCGCTTGCACATGCAAAAGAAATCCTTTCGTCCAAAGCAGAAAGAAACTGAACTGTATTTCCACCCATTGAATGTCCAAGTGTTCCTATTCTGCTTTTATCAACACCAGGAAATTCGGATAATAATGTTATTGCCGTCATCGTATCTTCCAGAATCTTTTTCATTAGATAGTTGCCACTCAACACTCTATAGCACATTTCATTCAAATGATTCCAAAAATCCATATCATTAGCAAGCGGTTCCATACCATGTGCATTTTTACGTCGTTCCTCAAAGCAAATAACATCCGGCACAAGCACCACAAATCCGTGCCTTGCCAATACAGGACCAAATGCTTGATAAGGACTTCCAACAATCCCACAAACTTCACTCTTTCCCAAATGACGTTCACTATTATGCTGATGATTAATCAAAACTGCTGGTGCATTTTCTACTCTTTCTGGAATTAATAAATATGCCGGTACCATGTCTCCGAAAGAATCATATTCAATCTTTTTCCTAATATATCCATCCTCATGAACAGTCTCTAACACAGTATAAGAAACATTTGATTTTATGCTATATATATCTATTCCTATAATATCGGCAATATCTTGCCTTACAGTTTCTATCATCTTTATCTCCCCATAAATCATAAATAGGAATTTATCTCGACAAATTCCTATGTGAAGTTGTATATTTTTACTTGTGTTTTCTCTGATACTTTCCGATTAATTCACCTTTTGCCAATATATAACCATCCATTGCATTGAGCAAATCATTCTTTCTGCTTTCAGATTCCAACTGTATTTTTGCACTCAATGCGTAAACGGTAAATCTATATCTATGCTTCCAATTGAATGGTGGTTTGGGTCCCCGATAGCAATGTCTGCCATAAGCAATACCCTGTTCAATGTGAATTGGTTCATCTACAACTGTACCTTGTGACAATCCTCCCGGAATTTTACTGACAGGAGTTATATTCCATGCCACCCAGTGATTAAATCCGGGCTGAATGGGATGATCCAAATCATCCATAACAATAGCAAGCGTTATCGTTTCGGCAGGTATACCTTCAATATATAACTCTGGTGATTGATCATCACCGTAACCAGCACAACAGTCCGGTATCCAATCACCATTATCAAATTGTGAAGATCTAATAAACAATTCTTCCATTATCTGTTTTATGTCCTTTCTTCTGATCATGCAATTGACCTTTGGTCAATTCCCAAATCTTCTCATCACAATTCATCAATTACCTGCTTTTATATACTTTAAAAGCAACATTCCCTTTATTACCAATAACAGAAACGCCACGGTTATCGCATAGGCTTCTCTTGTCATTGCCAAAAATAATACCGTCAAAATGCTAAGCACCATCGAACTGCCCGTCATAATTTTTTGCCCTTTTTCAATTTTGAATTGTGTTAACAGCATTTTTACAGCTCCAACCACAATAAGGGCAATAAACATCATCCAGAAAATCAAGCGATTAAATGCTGTTGTTTCCGTGTACGCAAATAGATTTACTGAATAAATATATCCATCAATCGGGTTTGGATAAAGCGGTAAAATGATAAGTGTAAAAGATAATACATCTACAATTCCAAATAGCAAGTCGCACATATTTCGAAGATTGGATTTATTTTCTTTTTCAGCAATAGTAAGCAATTTCTCTCCTGATAACAAATCATCAATTGTTACCGAAAAATAATTTGATATTTCCTTCAAGGAGTCAATACTTGGATATCCTCTTCCCGATTCCCATTTTGAAATAGCAGTTCTGGATACATACAAAGCCTCCGCTAATTCCTCCTGTGTAAGCCCTCTGCTTTTTCTCAGTTCCTGAAGTTTTTCATGAAATTCCACTACAGAACCTCCCAATTAGTCCTCTTTATAACACAGCAAAACAACTGCTTTATAGATACAAAATAAACCTGCACTCAACACAACCGAACCTACAATATCAGTAAACCAATGAACTCCTGAAATCAATCTTCCTATTACCATAAATGCAGAAAAGCTGATTGCAAGAATACTAATAATTCTTTTAACTGCAGCATTTTCTACTCTGCAATTCACCTGATAAACAAGCGTTGGTATCACACTTAATACAAGAAGTGTTGTTGATGATGGATACGACGCTTCCATAATTCCTTTAATAAGTATTGGTCTGTAATTGATTGGAATCATCTCAAAAATAAGATAGCCAAATATTACTATCACGTAATATATTCCTAAGAAAATAATATCAAGATCCACTTTCAAAAGACTTCTTCTTTTAACTAATTGAATAAATCCAATTCCACCGAATACCATACAGATGCATATTGGTACAAGCCCCAGCCAATCAGTAATGGTATAGATTGCCATATGCACTCCTGTTAATTCATGAAACCAAAAGTTAAATGTTGCAAACCCTATATCAGTTCCGGTTTGTGGGGCGGGCTGCACATCTACTATCTGAATCAATAATGTCCAAACAGCGAATGCTACAACCAACATCATTCCTAAAAATAATAATTTTTTTCCATTCTTTTTCATTTTTCTATGTCCTTTCTCTTTCCTTTTGCCTGTAGGCTAATTCGAAAGTAGCAAAAGACATAAAAATCAACAAGAATCACATCGTCACATACATGACACGAATCGTATCATCCACGTAAATACTGCCGTTTCAAAGCAAAATTGGAATTTATCTAACTGTTATTTTTTCAGTAATTTCTTGCTGAACTTTTGGAAATCTTTTGCCA
>JBJENM010000073.1:0-3154 GCA_051880175.1 Agathobacter sp.
AATTTGATGTTGCGTTGCCCGGATTGTATAACAAACGCCATCAGGGTATTTATGAATCCGCTCCACCTTGCTATCAGGAAGTGCCGCAGTCGGCACGGAGATAGGTACAATGGTCAGGTCTTTAGAAGCCTTATGAAAGTTTTTAAGATCCAAAGCATAATCCAGCACCTGATTGTCTGTGCTGCTCCGATGGTGGGAGTTACCAACTTTAAACTCCAAGAGGAACACAATTCCTCCTGAAATCACTACCGCGTCAACACGTTTTCCCATTCTGGGAATCGTGAACTCCAGCATAAGCCAGCCCTCTGGAAATGGCGTGAGTTCTCTTTTTAGAATTGCAATCTCCTCCAACCAAGCATCACGCTGAAGATCTGTCAGGTCGAAAGGATTGGCTTTGACCATTTCCGCAAGGATATAGGCTGTATCCGTCCGCAGAAATTGTTTGATTTCTGCAGAGTAAAATGCATGTTTTGCCATGTTATTAGCGTTCTCCTTCCGCTAAAGTCCTTCTCAGCGTAATTGTAAGATTGGATAGTGTCTGTTGAAAACAGTTCTTTTTAAGTTGGCACTCCCAAATTGTGATGACCGTCCACCCTTGCTTACGCAATAAAGCATAGTTTTTCGAATCTCTGGAAATGTTTCCGGAGATTTTTTCTTTCCAAAACTCTGCATTGTTTTTGGGCCAGACGAAGTATTTGCACCCCTCATGCCCGTGCCAGAAGCAGCCATTAACAAAAATTACCGTTTTATATTTCGGAAGAACGATGTCTGGTTTGCCAGGAAGCCGGGCATCGTTCTTTCTGTAACGAAATCCTTAAGAAAACAGGTATTTGCGCACCAATTCCTCCGGCTTGGTATCCTTGCAATGGATACGGGACATATTATAGCTCCGTTTTTCGGGTGAATGTACATCTGCCATAATATGTCCCTCCCAATCAAAATAATGGATTATCCCGGATAGCTTTCCTCTCTGGCCTTTGCCAGAACCTGAAGAATTCTGGCACACTGTTTTTCACTTGGGAATTTCCCGGTTTCCATAGCAATAGCTGCTTTCAGGAATGATATATCCTGAGGAGTAAATACACGGTTTTGAATACCCCAGGTAAGAAGCGCTTTCCAGTTGTCTATGCCAAATTCAGCAACCTGAATCATGGCAGAAGCACTGTTCTCCTGCTTTTGCTCTTTGCGTGCGCTCTTTTTGGCCTCTGCCTCTTCAGTAACGCTTGCCAATTCTTTTTTGAATTGTTCACTGAGAGGGACAGATATATCCTTTGCTTTTTTCCAGCAAGCTTCTCTTTTTGCCCATTCTGTTACGTTCTGGACCTCCCTGTCAGGGGATACCAAATGGTTATACATCGCCTCTGCAATTCTCTCCAGTTCCACCTCAGTAGCATGGGATACCCCTTGCTGGGTCCACACTGCTCTGAAGTCAAATACACGGTCAGGGCACTCCTTACCAATCCGATAAAACAAATATGAAAGGGTATATGTAACAACCTGTGCTTTATAACCCATTTCGTACCAGGGGGCGTGCTTTACAATGTAGTCGGCCTTTTTGTACAGGATATTAAGACATACAATTTGCCGGAAGAATCTTTCGTTGAATACAGTCTCATCCTTGTCCCAAGCCGCGCTGGCCCATTCCGCAAACTGGATAAAGTTCTTCTGTGCACCGGTGCTGACTTGGTGCGGTAGCTGCCGGTAAATATTATAGAATTTAGCTAAATCGGTTTTTGTAAACATCTGCGCCTTGGGGTTCTGAATGAGGAACTTATTCTGTTCAGCTTTTGTCATCCGGCTCTGCTCCTGCTTATACTGGCCACGGGTACGCTCATAATACCAGTGTGTGCCATACTGATTTCCCATAACTGCAGGTGCAAGCACGCGCCGGGAGAAGTCCTCCATTCTGACATGGAAGGCGTGGTTGGAGAAGAAGTCTGCATCGCTGACCTTATTTTGTTTATTGGCATACTTTGCAATGTTTGGAATCAGCTCCATCGCCTTTTCCGGAGTAACAACTGATAACTTCATAGGAACATAGATGTCCCTCAATCCATTGGCTCTGTCCTTATCATTGATAATGGCCGCCGCCAGGGATGCTGTAGTCTGGCCTCCGTTCACAATCTGAAGGGAGGTTATTTGCGTAATATACGTGCAGCCGTCACCATGCTCCATTTCAACGGCATATGCTGTTGCTGCAATACCATTGTTGTAAGCGAAGAACATACTGGGCTCATTCAGGATCGTATTTCGGATACCCTTGTTAATCTTGCCTTTGGCTGAAAGGAAAGATCGCACATTGCCTTCCAAAAGACGGCCACCATAAGTGTTATACAAGTATGCAAGAATGGAACCCGGAATAGTGCACAGATATGCAGTATACTCATCTGTCGAGCCCGCCTGGAGGCATGGGATTCCCCTTTCAGAAAACTCTTTCAGGTTAATGACAATATCTTCCTTACCCGTTTTGGAGGCGTACAGACTTTGCAAACGGGTAATATCCCAGATATGATATTCTGCTGTGGCAGTTCCAATCATCGTGCCAGGAATTTCACGGATACGACTGCTCATCGCCATGTCAGTCAGAATATAAAATTTGAACTTGGATACATTGCTGTATCGCTTCTGAATGTCAACAGCCAGTCCGTATCCTGGGGAACTTTCCTCCGCATACTTTTGAATGAATCCGGATCTGGATTCCTCCACAAAAGCACGGGCACGCTTAAAGTGCATTTCTGCCTCTGTTGCAGTGAGGGACTGAACATCCATACTGTCTGTGAAAGGGCAGGTTATAATTACAAGACAGTTTTCCAGTTCGCTGTAATAATAGCCGTCGATCAGAATCTTTTTATTTTGAGACCCGACTCCTTCATAAGCCAGCTGCTCAAAATCCTCAAATTCTTCTGCTTCGACCAGTGCGTTTGCATACATTGCCAGGAATTCCTCACGGGGAGATGTTCCGTTGATGGATGCATTGAAATGTACGTCGTCCAGTATTCCGTTTCGGAATTCCTTAATATCCACGAAATCACTCCTTTGTATAAGGCTCGATGGCGGCAACAGACAAAGCGTATTTTGCTTCTGTTACACTTGCTGGCAGATCAGCCCGTCTGATACACGGGAAATCCGTATTTACAACGTATCGTTGCATACC
>JBJENM010000074.1:0-13522 GCA_051880175.1 Agathobacter sp.
GGAACACATTTTTGAAATAAAAGCTGTATAATAAAACGTCCGAAACATTTCGGACGTTTTATTTTGAAGATGAGCAATAAAAAAACATCGGATAACCGATGCTTTCTAGGGTTGGGCTGTATTTAATTTCTTAAATTCAGTAGCAGTCCGTACGGGAATCGAACCCGTGTTTCCGCCGTGAGAGGGCGGCGTCTTAACCGCTTGACCAACGAACCATTTGTAACTATATCATGTGATTTGATATAATGCAAGTCTTTTTTTAATAATTTTGAAACAAAGGAAGCTTTGATTTGTCGTTGACATTCATTTCGGATATGCTAAAATTCTTTTTGTGAAAAGTCGAAGGAGAATTGGAGATGGGAAGAAAAAGTAATCTGCTTATAATCTTTTGCATGATACTGCTGATTTTTGCATGTATTGTCGTTGGATGCGGGAACAAAAGGAAAGTTCTGAGTGGGGAAACCAATATAGTAAAGTCTTCCGCTGACTATGTAAATTTGGAAGCAATGTTTGCAGATGAGGAAATGAGAGCACTTATAGAGGCAGGGGTTGATTCTTTATCCAGCAAGGATATTGAAATGTCCGTGGATGGAAAAGATAACCAGTTAGTGTTAACCGCGAAGTGCATGAAGTATGAGTATTCTGAGGAGGTTGCTGCTGCCTTTGAGCAGACATTAGATAGTGTTGCTGATTCAATGGTGGCACAGGCAAATAAGATTAATTCCATGGTTTCGGATCCAAATGTCAGTATTTTGGTGCAATATGTGGACAAAAACGGTGAAGTTTTGGCTTCTGGAATATTTTATGCAGAATAGCATAAGGTTTTCTAGGAAATATTCCCGGGCTTATGGATTTTGTTATGGAATAATTGAATAGGAAAAGGAGTGCGTTTGCACTCCTTTTTGTGTATAAAGAAAAAAGACATTGACGAAGCAATGTCTTAAGCAGTCCGTACGGGAATCGAACCCGTGTTTCCGCCGTGAGAGGGCGGCGTCTTAACCGCTTGACCAACGAACCGTTTGTAACTATACCAAAAGAAAGAATAAAAAGCAAGCTTTTTTGAAAATATTATGAATTTGCTTGCAAATAGAGAAGAAAAGTGATAAGATTCTTTTAGTAACATAGTAACCCGTAGTTGAGAGAGGACATTCGTTCCTCTCTCAATTTACGTTATTGCCCAAAGAAAATCGGAAAAGAGGTGTTGAATTTGTCAAAGGCAGCGGATTATGAAGCTCGCACCGAAAAATTAATCTTACCAATCTTGGAGCGAATGAATTTTGAGCTTGTGGATATCGAGTATGTAAAGGAAGGAGATATCTGGTACTTAAGATGCTATATCGACAAGGAAGGAGGAATTACCGTAAATGATTGTGAGGATGTTGCAAGAGAAATGAATGATCTTCTCGATGCGGAGGATTTTATCCCGGATTCCTACACATTCGAAGTCAGTTCGCCGGGACTTGGACGTCCGCTTAAGAAGGAAAAAGATTATGTAAGGAATATGGGAAAGAACATTGAGATTCGTACGTATCGAATGATTAACCGTTCTAAGGAATTTGAAGGTGTCTTAAAGGCATACGACAAGGACTCTGTAACCATTGAGACGGAAGATGGAGAAACACTTGCTTTTCAAAGAAGTGAAATAGCACTGATTCGTCAGGCAATTGATTTTTAGCGTGAGATAACAAACAAAATAGGAGGATAAAGGAAAATGAACAATGAATTGTTAGAAGCGTTAACAATATTAGAGCAGGAGAAAAACATCAGTAAAGAAACTTTACTTGAGGCAATCGAGAACTCTCTGATTACCGCATGCAAGAATCACTTTGGAAAATCTGAGAATGTGAAGGTTTCCATTGATCCGGAGACCTGTGAATTCCACTGCTATCAGGAAAAGACGGTTGTTGAAAATGTGGAGGACCCGATTACAGAAATCTCCCTTCCGAATGCACAGATGATCGATACAAAATATGAACTGGGTGATATTGTTCAGATTGAAGTAAAGTCAAAAGAATTCGGACGTATTGCAACCCAGAATGCAAAGAATGTGATTTTGCAGAAAATTCGCGAAGAAGAGCGAAAGGTAATCTTTGATGAATACAACAGTAAAGAAAAAGATGTGGTTACCGGTGTTGTTCAGCGTTATGTAGGAAAGAATGTGAGCATTAATTTAGGTAAGGCAGACGCACTTCTTACGGAAATGGAACAGATTAAGGGAGAGACCTTCAAGCCGACGGAACGTATTAAGGTTTATATTTTGGAGGTTAAGTCCACTCCAAAGGGACCAAAGATTCTTGTGTCAAGAACCCATCCGGAGCTTGTGAAGCGACTTTTTGAATCTGAGGTTTCTGAGGTTCGTGAAGGAATTGTGGAAATCAAGTCCATTTCCCGTGAAGCAGGAAGCAGAACAAAGATCGCTGTCTGGTCAAATGATCCGGATGTAGATCCGGTTGGCGCTTGTGTAGGTATGAACGGTGCCCGTGTAAACGCAATCGTATCCGAGCTTCGTGGAGAAAAGATTGATATTATTACCTGGGATGAAAATCCTGCTATCTTAATTCAAAATGCTCTTAGCCCGGCTAAGGTTATTTCTGTAATTGCAGATGCGGATGAAAAGACGGCTAAGGTTGTTGTTCCGGATTATCAGCTTTCTCTTGCAATCGGCAAGGAAGGACAGAACGCCCGTCTTGCAGCAAGACTTACCGGATTCAAGATTGATATCAAGAGTGAAACCCAGGCAAGAGAAGCCGGTGATTTTCTTGATTATGAGAATGACTACGAGGATGAAGAATATTATGATGATGAGTATGTAGAGGAAGAGTACGAGGACGGCGAATATGAGGACGGCGAGTACGAAGAATCTGCAAACGAAGAGGAATAGTTATGACAAATAAGAAGATCCCACTTCGCAAATGTGTCGGATGTCAGGAAGAAAAATCAAAAAAGGACTTAATCCGTGTCATTAAAACTCCGGAGGAGGAAGTATTGTTAGATACGACAGGACGGAAAAATGGCCGCGGAGCGTATATTTGTCCGAATATGGACTGCCTTGTAAAGGCAATGAAGTCAAAAGGCTTAGAGCGCTCCCTTAAGACCTCGATTCCTGATGAGATTTTTGAATCTTTAAAAAAGGAGATGGACAATTTTGCGAAATAGAGCGTTATCAATGATTGGGATCGCGGCAAAATCTGGAAAGGTTTTAAGTGGCGAGTTTTCAACGGAAAAAGCAGTAAAAACAATGAGAGCTTATTTAGTGATCGTTGCGGAGGATGCTTCGGATAATACGAAAAAAATGTTTTCAAATATGGCGGAATATTATGAAACACCAATTGTTTTCTTCGGAACGAAAGAGGAGCTTGGGAAACATATTGGAAAAGAATTTCGGGCATCACTTGCCATTACCGATGAGAACCTGGCAAATGCAGTTGCTTCGAAAATTAAAGCCAGTTTTGATGCCGATTCAAAAACTGAATAATGGAGGAAAAATAATAAATGGCAAAAATGAGAGTTCATGAACTTGCAAAAGAATTAGATATAAAATCACAGGATATCATTGATACCCTTGCTGGAACGGAGTATGAAGTAAAGGCTGCATCCAGCGGAATCGATGATGTTGCCCAGGATATTGTAAGAAAAAAATATACAAAGGCTGCTTCAAAACCGGTGGAAAAACCGGCAGAAAAATCGGTTGAGAAACCGGTGGAAAAGGCAGTTGAAAAACAGGCAGAAAAGAAGCCGGAGGAAAAGCCCGCAGCACCTGTAAAGCAGGAGGAGGCTCCTTCCGAGGCACCAAGACCAAAGAAAAAAGCAAGTATAACAGCTGTGTTTAATGCGCAGTATAGTAAACAGGCACCGAACCGCCGCCCGAATCAGCAGGGAAACGGCAAGGGAAGACCAAACGGCGGACGGCCGGGAGAAAGACCGGTAGGGGACCGTGGACCAAGACGGGAAAACGGGCAGGTAACCGCAAGACCGGAAAATAAGATCATTCGTCCAAGACCTATTGGAGAGCGTGCAATGCGTCCAATCAGCGAACGTACGGCCAATAATGTGGATGATTTTGCAATGGAGACCAAAAAGGAAACCCCTGTATCTGCTGAAACAAGAGTTGAACGTCCACAGAATCAGGAACGTCCAAATGGCGACAGACCAATGAGAAATGACCGTGGCGAAAGACAGGAACGCCAGGATAGACCAAAATACACAGACAGACCACAGCGCCCGCGCCAGGAGGGAGATCGTCCGTCCAATAATAAATTCCAATCTTCGGATCGTCAGGGAAGAGGAAACGGTGACAGACCGGTCAGAACCAATGGAGATCGTCCAAATCAGGACCGCAAAGGAAACCGTTTTGACCGTGAGATGGATCGCTTTAATAAAGAGGCAGCCCCTGTTGAAGAGGTAAGAGGAAAAGAAAGCAGAGAGCGTGGCGGAAATGACAGAAAGAACAACAATCGTCATCAGGATCACGATAAGCTCGGAAGTAAGAGACAGGAAAACTATGTAAATCTGGAAAAGCATGGCGGAAAGAAGAAGCCACAGCAGCAGCCACAGCAGCCGAAGGAAGATGAGAATGAGATTAAGACCATCACACTTCCGGAGAAGCTTACCATCAAGGAGCTTGCTGACGCTATGAAGCTTCAGCCTTCTGCAATTGTTAAGAAGTTATTCTTAAAGGGACAGATGGTTACCGTAAACCAGGAAATCTCTTTCGAAGAGGCTGAGGAAATTGCTCTTGAGTTTAACTATATCTGTGAAGCCGAGGAAAAGGTGGATGTGATCGCAGAGCTGTTAAAAGAGGATGAGGAAAACGAGGAAGATATGGTGAGCCGTCCTCCTGTAGTATGTGTAATGGGACACGTAGATCATGGTAAAACCTCTTTGCTGGATGCCATCCGTTCTACCCGTGTAACAGATCGTGAGGCCGGTGGAATCACACAGCATATCGGAGCTTCCGTAGTTTCCATTAACAACCAGAATATCACCTTCTTAGATACTCCGGGACATGAAGCATTTACCGCTATGCGTATGCGTGGTGCAAATTCTACCGATATTGCCATTCTTGTTGTTGCTGCAGATGATGGTGTCATGCCACAGACCGTGGAAGCAATCAATCATGCAAAGGCTGCCGGGGTTGAAATTATTGTTGCAATCAACAAGATTGATAAACCAAGTGCAAATATTGATAAAGTAAAGCAGGAGCTTTCCGAGTATGAACTGATTCCTGAGGATTGGGGTGGAAGCACGATTTTCTGTCCTGTTTCCGCACATACCAAGGAAGGTATCGATAATCTTCTGGAAATGGTTCTTCTTACTGCTGAAGTCCTTGAACTGAAAGCAAATCCAAAGAGAAATGCAAGAGGACTTGTGATTGAGGCACAGCTGGATAAGGGCCGGGGAGCAGTAGCAACCATGCTGGTACAAAAGGGAACCCTTCATGTTGGAGATCCGATTGCTTGTGGTAGCAGCTATGGTAAGATCCGCGCCATGGTAGATGACAAGGGCCGCAGGGTGAAGGAAGCAACTCCTTCTACACCGGTGGAAATTCTCGGACTTAATAGTGTTCCGGCTGCAGGTGAAACCTTTGTATGCTGTGATTCCGAAAAAGATGCGAAGGCATTTGCAGAGACCTACATTGCAGAAGAAAAGAATCGTCTTCTTGAGGAAACCAGAAGCAGAATGTCGCTGGATCAGCTCTTCTCCCAGATCCAGTCCGGCAATATGAAAGAGTTAAATCTTATTGTTAAGGCAGATGTTCAGGGATCGGTTGAAGCAGTAAAGAATTCTCTTACCAAGCTTTCTAACGAGGAGGTTCTGGTTAAGGTCATCCATGGTGGCGTTGGTGCCATTAACGAATCCGATATTATTCTTGCATCTGCATCAAATGCAATTATTATTGGATTTAATGTGCGTATGGACCCGATGGCAAAACAGACTGCTGACCACGAGGGAGTCGATGTTCGACTTTACAAGGTTATTTATAATGCAATCGAAGATGTGGAAGCAGCAATGAAGGGCATGCTTGATCCGGTATTTGAAGAAAAAGTGCTTGGCCATGCAGAAGTCAGACAGATTTTCAAGGCATCCGGAGTCGGCAACATCGCAGGTTCCTATGTGCTTGACGGTATCATGGAGCGTGGCTGTAAGGTTCGTGTTTCCCGTGAAGGCACCCAGATCTTCGAGGGAGATCTGGCTTCCTTAAAGCGTTTCAAGGATGATGTAAAAGAAGTAAAGACCGGCTATGAATGTGGTCTTGTTATTGAAGGCTTTAATGATATTCAGGAACTCGACATCGTAGAAGCCTATAAGATGGTTGAGGTTCCCAGATAGAAAGTAGGAGTTCATGAGAAAGAATAGTATTAAAAATATTCGCATTAATGAAGAAGTAATGCATGAGTTGTCGAATATTATCCGCGGGGAAATTAAAGACCCGCGGATTGCTCCGATGACCAGTGTGGTGGCAGTTGAGGTCGCCCCGGATCTTAAGACGGCAAAGGCTTATATCAGCGTGTTAGGCGATGAAAAAGCCCAGGAAGATACCATTGCCGGACTTCGCTCTGCAGAGGGCTATATCAGAAGAGAACTGGCAAGAACCATTAATCTGCGAAATACACCACAGATTACCTTTATTCTTGACCAGTCAATTGAATATGGTATTGCAATGTCGAAAAAAATTGATGAGGTTACAAGGGATTTAAAAGAGGAAGAATAGCATGGATTTGAAATCAAAGCTTGAGGGAAAACAAAGGATTGGAATTGCAGGACATGTGCGTCCGGATGGAGACTGCGCAGGTTCCACCCTTGCGGTTTACAATTATATTAAAAATAATTATCCGAATACCGATGTGAGACTGTATCTGGAACCGATTCCCAATATTTTTAAATTTCTGCAGCGCTCAGAGGAAATCCGAAGCGACTATACGGATGAAATAGATTTTGATCTGTTTATTGCGTTAGACTGCAGTGATCTGGGAAGACTTGGAAATGCGGCAAAATATTTTGAGCATGCAAAGGAGACCCTCTGCATTGATCATCATGTAACGAATGGTGCTTTTGCAACGGACAATTACATTTCCCCAAAGGCCAGCTCCACCTGCGAGCTTGTATTTGAGCTTCTGGAAAAGGAAAAGATTACCAGGGAAATTGCAGAGTGTCTTTATACGGGAATGGTACATGATACCGGTGTATTCCAGTATTCCTGCACCTCTGCAAAGACCATGAACATTGCCGGCCAGCTGATGGAAATGGGGATTGATTATCCGAAGATTGTTGATGAGACCTTCTATACGAAGACATTTAATCAGAATAAAATTCTTGGGCAGGCACTTTTAAACAGTAAGCTTTATCTGGATGGAAAAGTGATTGCATCTGTGATTTCCCATCAGGAAATGCAGGACTTTAATGTGCTTCCAAAGCATTTGGACGGCATTGTAAATCAGCTTCGAATTACGAAGGATGTAAAAGTAGCGCTTTTTCTATATGAAAATGAGGATGAAACCTTTAAGGGAAGCCTTCGTGTAAACGGGGAGTTTGATGTGGCAAAGATTGCCGCTGTTTTTGGCGGCGGAGGTCATGTAAAAGCTG
Organism: Agathobacter sp.; assembly: GCA_051880175.1. Taxonomy (GTDB): domain Bacteria; phylum Bacillota; class Clostridia; order Lachnospirales; family Lachnospiraceae; genus Roseburia. Next base: position 7,585 of record JBJENM010000074.1, read on the forward strand.
CGGGATTCTCTATTGAGGGCCCGGCAGAAGAAGCAATCTCCAGAGTGGTGGCGGAGATTGAAAAGAATATATAGGATATTGATATGGTAAACGGAATTATTAATGTCTACAAGGAAAAAGGATATACTTCCTTTGATGTTGTTGCAAAATTAAGAGGGGTATATCATCAGAAAAAAATCGGACATACAGGTACGCTCGATCCGGATGCGGAGGGCGTACTTCCTGTTTGTCTGGGAAAAGCAACAAAAGTATGCGATCTTTTAACCGACAAGGATAAGGAATATGAAGCAGTTCTGCTGCTTGGAAAAGAAACCGATACCCAGGATATTTCCGGTAAAATACTTGCCGAAGCAAAGGTGCAGGCATCTGAGGAAGAGGTAGAAAGGGTCATTCATTCTTTTATAGGAGCCTATGATCAGATTCCACCGATGTACTCTGCCTTAAAGGTGGAGGGACAGAAGCTCTGTGATCTTGCGCGGAAGGGAATTACGGTAGAGCGGAAAGCCAGAAGAGTGCAGATTTATGGAATTGAGATTGAAAAAATGGATTTGCCGGAAGTAACGATAAAGGTTCATTGCTCAAAAGGAACCTATATCCGCACCCTCTGTCATGATATCGGAGAAAAATTAGGCTGTCATGGCTGTATGAAATCCCTGATACGTACAAGAGTAAGTGCTTTTTCCTTAGAGGAAGCCCATCGGCTGTCAGAAATTGAAGAAAAGCCTACTTCCTGGATTCTTCCTGTGGATGTGGTTTTTTCATCCTATGAAAAGGCAGTTGTATCGGATCAGGCAGAAAAATTTATTGTAAACGGAAATCGAATCTCGCAGGATTACCTGCTGGATATGAAAGATTCCTGCAAAACAGACCGAATTCGATTCTATCGTGAAGATGGAACCTTTATCGGGATCTATGAATATAAAGAGGAAACGTTGGATTTTAAACCGGTAAAATTATTTTTGGAATAAACATGGAATACATTAATCATACATTAGAATTTCATATAGACGAACCTACGGTCATTACCTTTGGAAAATTTGATGGACTTCATCGAGGTCATGAACTGCTTATGGAGCATTTACATAAGATGGCAGAAGAATGCGGACTTAAAACAGTTGTTTTTACCTTTGACATTCCGCCCAAAAAGCAGGTACAGGATGACTCTGCAAAGGTTCTTACAACGAATGAAGAAAAAAGATATATTTTCGAACAGCATGGAATAGACTACCTGATTGAATGCCCATTCACCAAGGAAATTATGTGTATGGAACCGGAGAAATTTATCGCTTGGATTACAAAAGCGTTATCCGTAAAATGCATGGTGGTGGGAGATGATTTCTGCTTTGGACATAACCGGAGCGGCAACCATAAGGTGTTACAGGCATTCGAAGAAAAATACCATTATAAAACTGTTGTGTTTCAAAAAATGCAGGAGGATCGCCGGGATATCAGCAGTACATTTGTAAGGGAAGAAATTGCTGCAGGAAATATTGAGAAGGCAAACCATCTGCTGGGATATCCGTATTTTATATTCAGTAAAGTTCTTCACGGAAATCAAATCGGAAGAAAAATGGGAATCCCAACCATCAATATGTTCCTTCCGGCAGAAAAGCTGCTGCCCAAAAACGGTGTGTATGTAACACAGACCACAATTTCGGGAAAAACCTATAAAAGTGTATCCAATATTGGCTGTAAGCCTACCATTTCTGAGAATAATCCGGTTGGGGTTGAAACCTACATTTTGGATTTTGATGGGGAGTTGTACGATAAGGTGATACAGGTAAGCTTCCTAGACTACATTCGGGAAGAAAAAAAATTCAATTCTCTTCCTGAACTGCAGAATCAAATTGAACAGGATATAAAAACTGCTCAGGATTTTTCTTTTTGATTCATTTTTATGGAATAAATTCGAGAAATATTACAAAAATATTACGGAGTTGTGTTGACTTTGTAAAGAATTCTTGTTATACTCTGATTGCTAATGTAAAGAACCCTTTTTTTGGAGGATAAAATGAAGTTGAATCAGAAAATTGTAAAAATCTCAGCAGTTACGCTTGCCTGTGCAGTTGGAATTACTTCCATTGTTATCACTGCAAAGAATTCAAATAAGACAGAAGAAGTAGTTGCATCCACAGAGCAGACAGAAGGTGTTACAGCAGGTTTTTCAAATGTTTGGAATACAGAAAATGTTTACGTTTCTTCACTTACAGCCGGTGTTGCAGAGGTTGTAAATGATGTGAATACCCTTAAGATTTCTGACACAGATGTCAGCACGGTTGCTTCCACCGCAGAGGAAGGCTTTTGCGGATATATCAATCTTGGTATCGTAGTGGTAGATGGAAACTTAAATGTACGAAGCGGCGCATCTACCGATAATTCCATTGTTGGTAAGATGACCAACCATGCAGCCTGTGAGATTATTGAGGCAAACGGAGAGTGGACACACATCCAGTCCGGAAATGTGGATGGATGGGTAAAGAGTGAGTATCTGCTTACCGGCGAGGAAGCTCTTGCAATCGCAAAGGAAGAGGTTCGTACCGTGGCTACATCAACAACAGGCGGACTTCGTGTCAGAATGGAGCCAAATACCGAGTGTACGATATTAGATCTTGTTGCAGAAGGCGAAGACCTGACTGTAATCGAGAATTTAGGCGAATGGGTTAAAGTTGAGTTTGACGATGAAGAAAATCCGGAGGCATATGTTTTTGCAGAGTATGTAGAAATCAGCCAGAAATTAAAAACCGGTATGACATTAAAAGAGCTTCGTTACGGAAACGGAGTATCACAGACAAGAGTGGATCTTGTAGAGTTTGCATTACAGTATGTAGGCGGACGTTATGTCTGGGGTGGTACAAGCCTTACAAAAGGAGTGGACTGTTCCGGATTTACCATGAAGGTTTACGAGCATTTTGGAATCTCCCTGCCGCACTCATCCGCAGCCCAGGCTGGATACGGAACCAAGATCAAAGCCTCAGAGGCACAGCCGGGAGATTTGTTCTTCTATAGCCGTGGCGGTTCCGGAATCGGACATGTTGGTATCTATATCGGAAACGGACAGATTGTGCATGCAGCAAGCTCAAGAGATGGTATTAAGATTTCAAGTGCTTATTACCGTACACCGCTTGCTGTAAGAAGAATTTTGGATTAAAAGAGTTATCAAATATTGGTATATATAGAAAATTTTTGTTTACTTTATAAAATATCTATGATATACTCACAAAGTATGGTTTTTAGCCCATACTCGGTGGCTGGACACTCCGACCTTCTGCTGAGTATTCGTAACATCGGGCATGTATAATATTTAAAGGAGGATCTAAAAATGATCGCAAAGGAAAAGAAACAGGCAATTATTGAGCAGTATGCAAGAACACCGGGTGATACAGGTTCACCAGAGGTTCAGATCGCAATTCTTTCAGCAAGAATCGCAGAGTTAACTGAGCATTTAAAGGAGAACCCAAAGGATCATCATTCAAGACGTGGTATGTTAAAGATGATCGGTCAGAGACGTGGTTTACTTTCATACTTAAAGGAAGTAGATATCGAGAGATATCGTTCACTTATTGAGCGTTTAGGCTTAAGAAAGTAATTGGAAACATGGAGCGGAGTTGTTTGTACGATTCCGCTCTATTTTTGCGAAATGGCAGAGGTGGTCTCCGAAGTTACTGAAAAGCTTATATGGTGGAATACCCTGTGATTTTTTCAGTAGTTTCGGACTTCTGTCAGATTAGCAGTCTTATTAAAAAAAGGAGAGAAAAAACATGTACAAAAGTTATTCAATGGAACTTGCTGGCAGAACTCTTACCGTAGATATCGGACGTGTTTGTGCACAGGCAAATGCCGCTGCTTTTATTAAGTACGGCGAGACAACTGTATTATCAACCGCAACAGCTGCTGACAAGCCGCGTGAAGGTGTTGATTTCTTCCCACTTTCTGTAGAATTTGAGGAGAAGATGTATGCTGTAGGAAAAATTCCGGGAGGATTTAATAAGAGAGAAGGAAAGGCATCTGAGAATGCCATTCTTACGGACCGTGTTATCGACCGCCCGATGAGACCTCTTTTCCCGAAGGATTATCGTAATGATGTAACCTTAAATAACCTGGTAATGTCTGTTGATCCGGAGTGCCGTCCTGAGATCGTTGCAATGATCGGAACTGCACTTGCTGTTCACATTTCAGATATTCCTTTTGACGGACCATGTGCTATGACACAGATGGGTCTTGTAGATGGTGAATTTATCGTAAATCCATCCCAGCAGGTTTGGGACGAAGGAGATTTACAGCTTACTGTAGCATCTACCAAGGAAAAGGTAATTATGATTGAAGCAGGAGCCAATGAAGTTCCTGAGGACAAGATGCTTGAGGCAATTTATAAGTGCCATGATATTAATCAGACCATTATCGCATTCATGGACAAGATCCGTGAAGAAGTAGGTAAGCCGAAGCATGAATATGAAAGCTGTGCTATTCCAGAGGAAATGTTTGCTGCAATGAAGCAGATCGTTACTCCGGAAGAGATGGAAGAGGCTGTATTTACCGACGAAAAGCAGAAGCGTGAGGCAAACATTAAGGCTGTCACTGAAAAACTTGAGGAAGCATTTGCAGATAACGAAGAGTATCTTGCAATCTTAGGAGAAGCTGTTTACCAGTATCAGAAGAAGACCGTACGTAAGATGATCTTAAAGGATCACAAGCGTCCGGACGGTCGTGCAATCAATCAGATTCGTCCGCTTGCAGCAGAGGTTGATCTTATTCCTAGAGTTCATGGCTCTGCAATGTTTACCCGTGGACAGACACAGATCTGTGATGTTGTAACCCTTGCTCCATTATCTGAGGTTCAGAAGGTGGATGGTCTTGATGCTTATGCAACAACCAAGAGATATATGCATCACTATAACTTCCCGGCATATTCAGTAGGTGAGACAAAGGTTTCCCGTGGACCTGGACGTCGTGAAATTGGACATGGTGCCCTTGCTGAGAAGGCTCTTGTTCCGGTACTCCCGAGCGTAGAAGAATTCCCATATGCAATTCGTGCCGTATCCGAGACCTTTGAGTCAAACGGTTCAACCTCCATGGCTTCTACCTGTGCATCCTGTATGTCACTTATGGCCGCAGGTGTACCGATCAAGTCTATGGTTGCCGGAATTTCCTGTGGTCTTGTTACCGGAGATACCGATGATGATTTCGTTGTACTTACCGATATTCAGGGTCTTGAGGACTTCTTTGGAGATATGGACTTTAAGGTAACCGGTACTCACAAAGGAATTACAGCTATCCAGATGGATATTAAGATTCATGGACTTACCCGTCCAATCGTTGAGGAAGCAATCAGAAGAACCCGTGAAGCACGTCTTTACATCATGGATGAAGTTATGAGCAAGGCAATTGACAAGCCACGTGCAGAAGTAAATCAGTGGGCTCCGAAGATTGAGCAGATTACCATTGATCCTTCCAAGATCGGTGATGTTGTCGGTCAGAAGGGAAAAACCATCAACGAGATTATTGACCGTACCGGAGTTAAGATTGATATTACCGACGATGGCGCTGTTTCCGTATGCGGAACCGATAAGGAAATGATTGCAAAAGCAATTCAGATGATTCAGACAATCGTAACCGATTTCGAAGAAGGCCAGATCTTTACCGGAACCGTTGTAAGCATTAAGGAATTTGGCGCATTCATCGAGTTCGCTCCTGGAAAAGAAGGAATGGTTCATATTTCTAAGATTGCAAATGAGCGTATCAATCATGTAGAGGATGTTCTTACCCTTGGAGACAAGGTTACCGTTGTATGTCTTGGTAAAGACAAGATGGGAAGAATCAGCTTCTCTATGAAGGATGTACCTGCCAATAACTAAAATAAAAATTCTTGTTAAAAAAAGTACTCACGAATGAATTTGCATATTCGAATCAGAACCCACTCTCGTTTGTAAAAAGCGTAGCG
>JBJENM010000075.1:0-13314 GCA_051880175.1 Agathobacter sp.
ACGGTACGCACGGTGGTGTGAGAGGACGGGAGTTAATCACTCCCTCCTACTTGATCACAATGTTTGAGAAAGGAATGGTTATGTTACCTTACGAAAAGCTGAACAAAATTTTATATGGAGGCGATTATAATCCTGAGCAGTGGCCGAGGGAAATCTGGGAGGAGGATATGCGCCTTTTTAAGCTGGCAGGAATTGATACTGTGACTTTAAATGTATTTTCCTGGGCATCACTGCAACCGGAGGAGGACCGCTATGATTTTTCAAAGCTGGACGAGATTATGGAGCTGGTCAGAAAAAATGGGCTGAAGGTGTGCATGGCAACCTCCACAGGGGCGCATCCGGCATGGATGGCACGGAAATATCCGGACATTCTGCGCACTGAGTTTGATGGCAGAAAGCGAAAGTTCGGTGGAAGACATAATTCCTGTCCAAACAGTCCAACTTATCGGAAGTATTCCCGCCTTCTGGCAAAAAAGCTTGCCGGGCGGTATAAAGACTATGACAATATTTTGTTCTGGCATATTTCCAATGAGTTTGGAGGAGAATGCTACTGTAAGAACTGTGAGGCTGCTTTTCGGGTATGGCTGCAAAAAAAATATGGGACAATCCAGCGGATCAATGAAGTGTGGGATACTGCATTCTGGGGACATACCTTTTACGACTGGGAGGATATTGTTCTTCCGGATCTTTCCTCTGAGCATTTTGAAGCGGACCGTACCATGTTTCAGGGAATTTCCCTGGATTATCGGAGGTTTATGTCAGATTCCATGTTAGAGTGCTTTGATGCTGAGTACGAGGCAATTCGGGAGGAGATTTGGGATGCCAGCATCACCACGAACCTGATGGGCTTTTACAAAGCGTTGGATTATCAGAAATGGGCAAAGCATATGGACTTTGTGTCCTGGGATAACTATCCCGCAAACGACGCGTCTTATGCAAACATTGCCATGGCTCATGATTTGATGAGAGGAATCGGAGGCGGCAAGCCCTTTGCGCTGATGGAGCAGACTCCGAGTGTTACGAACTGGCTGGATTACAATGCCTTAAAGAGACCGGGGGTTATGCGGCTGTGGAGCTATCAGGCCGTTGCCCATGGAGCAGATACCGTCATGTTTTTCCAGATGAGGCGAAGTATTGGAGCCTGTGAAAAATTTCATGGCGCAGTCATTGATCATGTGGGAAATGAGAATACGAGGGTATTCCGCGAGATTCAGGCACTTGGTAATGAACTGAAAGGAATTGGAGACAAAATCCTTGGAACCCGTACAAGGTCTGAGATTGCAATTCTGATGGACTGGGATAACTGGTGGGCAATCGAGTATTCCGCAGGCCCGAGCCGGGATCTTAGGTATCGCACAGAATTGGAACGGTACTATGAACCCCTTCGCAATCACAATTACAACGTAGATCTGATTTCACCGGAAGATGATTTGCGGGGATATAAAATCATCATTGCTCCGCTTTGGTATATGGTCAGGGAGAAGGAGGATGAGAATATCCGAAGCTTTGTGAAGGAGGGAGGAATCTTTCTTACCAGCTTCTTCTCCGGAATCGTTGAGGAGCATGATCTGGTAACGCTGGGAGGATATCCGGGAAAACTGCGTGATATTCTCGGAATCTGGGTGGAGGAGCAGGATGCGCTGCCACAGTCCGCCGCCAACAGCTTTGTATACAGAGGAAAAGAATACCCGGCAACGCTTTTATGTGATTTGTTTCATCTTGAGGGGGCCGGGCAGGTGGATGAATCCGGCTACGGAAGTGATTTCTATAAAGGCTTTCCTGTCATCTCGAAGAATCATTATGGAAAAGGAGCCGCATACTATGTGGCGACGGCATCCACGCCGGAATTTTATGAAGATTTTCTGCGGGATATCTGTAAAGAAGCGGGGGTGGAGCCTGTATTAAAAACACCGGCAGGGGTAGAGGCTGCCAGCCGTGAGAATGAAAAAAAGGAACTGCTTTTCCTGCTCAATCATAGGAATCAGGAGCAGAAGGTTACAGTTCCTTTGGAGTATCAAACGGTTCTCGGTGAAAGTCCATTGCCTGACGGAACACTTACGTTAAAGCAGCATGATGTTGCTGTTTTAGAACGGAAAAAGTAATTATTTTCTGCGGTATTCCGCAGGACTCTGGTTCATGATTTTCTTGAATTTCTGGTGGAAGTAATCCACATTCTTATAGCCTACCTTGGCTGCGATTTCGTAGACCTTCATATCTGTTTCATCCAAAAGCTGTGTGGCATGCTTAATGCGGGACTGGTCAAGGTAGGTGTTAAAACTGACTCCCATTTTCTGGGTAAACAATTTCCCAAGATACGAACTGTTATATCCGAAAAGAGGTGCAATGGTCTCAAGCTTTAAAGGCTGGTCATAAGCCTTTTCAATGTAGTAGAGAATATCGTCAAAGACGCTGTCTCTGGAGGTTGCACCGATGGCACGGATGATAATGTCAAACTGCTCGGTAAAATAGAGCAGAATTTCATAAAGATAATACTTATTTTCAATGACCTCAAGGATTGCGCTATTATGTAAAAACGGAATCTCCACATTGTTGTAGGTGTGAGTAATACTCTGCTTAATCTGCAGAAAGATATCAGCGAGGAAGTATTTGATACTTGTGATGTCGTCGCTGCAATAATAGAGCTCTTCCTTTAGATGAGTAAGAGTCTCGGAGATTCGCCTTCGGTTGCAGGTCATGATATAGTTCACCAGATCCCTGCTGTAGGATTGGGAAAGCTCACCATTTATGATTGTTTTGTACTGGTTTGTCTCCGGAAGCATCTCATAGGAGAGAACATGCTGGTTTTCCTCACAGAAGAAGCGACGCTGCATCAGTAAGCGGCAGACCTCATAGGAGGAATGAATCTGATAGAGAGAGGAGACTGTGGGACCATAGGTTAAAAAGATGGTGTCGAGAGGGGAACTTTTCTGTGTTCCGATCTCATAATGGTGGAGACAGGAATTGAAACGCTCCAGAGCAAAGGAACCCTTTAAGAGAATGACTTCCTGTCCGCCTATGGTGATATGGTCGAAGGAACGGTTGTCCTGATTGGTCACCCGAAGCAGATCCGCAAAGCTGTAGGAGGTCGTATAAGGCAGATAACTTTCGTAGATCACAACCTGATAAATCGGCGCAACGAGACCAAGCTCCGAATAATTGATGGAAGAATTGTGCTCATCGCTGGTAAGCAGGTCCTGCAAAATGGTGACACGGGCTTTCTGACGATACTGGTGAAGGGAGGTTTCCCGGTGTGAAGTGGCCAGTATCTCATCCTTGACATGGCAGACAGCCTCCGTCAGTTCATCCTCATCAATTGGTTTTGTAAGATAAAAAGAGGCACCGGAATGAAGGGCACTCTGGGCATACTTGAAATCGGAGTAGCCGGAGAGAATGATAAAATGACCATTGAATCCCTCTCCCCTTGCCGTTTCCATAAGCTCGGTTCCGTACATATTGGGCATACGGATATCCAGAAGAACCAAATCCGGCTGATAGCGTCTGATTTTATCGAGAGCTTCAGTGCCGTTTCCGGCTTCATCACAGATATAAAAGCCAAGCTCATTCCAGTCAATAATATAACGCAGCCCCTCACGGACCAGCTTTTCATCATCTACAATTAGTACTTTTATCAGTTCATTTTCCATAATTTATACCCTGCGTCTTAAAAGCTAATCTTTATAAACATTGCGTGCCGGTAAATGGAGGGTAACGGTAACCCCCTCATTGGGTTTACTGTCAATTTCCAGATCATACTCTTCGCCGTAGCAAAGCTTGATTCTTTGATTAATGTTGTACAATCCGATGCTGTGGGCATCCTCCGGATCATGATTGTTGATGCTGTTTCGAATCTGTGCAAGGGTTTTTTCATCCATGCCGCAGCCGTTGTCACTTACCGTAATAAGGAGCATCGTATCCTGCAGGGCTATGTGGATTTTCGCATATCCCAAGGAGGTCATTCCCTCAAGACCATGTACAATGGCATTTTCCACAATCGGCTGGAGAAGAAGAGGGAGAATCTGGTAATTTGCAGGGTCAATTCCGGGATCAATTTCGATGGAAGTGGAAATCCGGTCTCCAAAGCGGAGCTTTTGAATCGACAGATAGGTTTCGATATAGGAAAGCTCCTTATCCAGTGTGGTAAAATTGGTACCGGTATTATCAAGTACATAGCGCATGGCTTTTCCTAAAAGCTTGATGGAGGTTGCCACCTCCCGGTTGCCTGCGGACAGCGACTGCATTCGGATGGTCTCTAACGTATTGTAGAGGAAATGCGGATTGATCTGGCTGGAAAGCATCTTGTATTCCATCTGCTGCTGGCGGTTAACCAGTAGCTGCTCCTTGATCTGGGCCTCGTAAATGCGGGATTCCTTTTCATGAATCTGCTCCACCGTTCGTTTCAGATCCGCAAATGCTTCGCTTAACTCGTCATCTCCCTTCAGCTGGTCAATCAGATTATAATCCCCTTCGCTTGCCTGATGCATGGCATGCTTTAAGGTGTTGACACGTTTGCTGAAGATGGTTGAAAATAGAAGAATAATAACAGCTGGGACGAGCAACGCAATCAGCGTAATAAGCACATAGGAAACGGTAACCTGATTGATGTCCCGGTAGCCATCAGCGGCACTTACACAGATGTAGAAAATATCATTCGTTCCATAGGATTGGAAGGAGACGATACGGCTAAGCTGTTGCTCTCCGGATAAGGTAAGAGGGCCATTGTAGGAATAATAGCTCTGTGGATATTCATCCGGAAAAGGAAGCTCCTGCTGCATATATGCGGGAACATTGGTGTAAAAAACCGGATATTCGTTGACCGTGCTAAGAATCTGGTATTCATTCTGGTCAATGCGGTTTTTCATATAGTTATTGTCAATCTGCAGTACAAAATAAGCACTATATTTCCGGGAGACAACACCAATACGCCGGACAAGCGTCAGCTCGTAATAGTCCTGACGCAGGCGGGAGGTTTCGACACACCCCCATGCATTCCACTCCTTTTCCTCTAAAATGGAATACCAGGGATATTCCTCATAGGAGGATACGCTGCTGATATATGCACTGTTTGGAATATTTGGATTGTCTGTGTAGATTTTTAAGGTAGAGACAGCTGCATTGTTGTTCTTAAGGGCAGCAAGGGAGGCGGAAAGCTCTTCATATTCCGTAGAACCGGCAGAAACCGGTTCCTCTTTTCCGAAGGTCAGCATACAGTTTTTGCTGGAAAGGATAGACTCGGAAGTCGTGTACATGGATGTCGTAATGTCAAAAAGAAGTGAGTTGACACGGATACCCTCTGCCTTTAACTGCTTTTCGTAATGGGTCAGCATCTGTTTTCTTACCTGCAGGATAGAAAAAATACCGACCACCGTGATCGGTATGATTGCTGCAACTAAAAAAATCCAAAGTACCTGTTTTTTGACTTTGGGAGTATGCAATACGTGAAATCTGCGGTCGTTCATGAACATGTTCCCCTTCTTACTTCCCGTATAATCTATAAAAATTATAGTAAAATTTGTGGAAAACATCAAGTAGGAAGGAGAAGAAAAGAGGGGTATACTAAAGACACTAAAAAGGAATAAAACGGAGGGAACAGCTGATGAAATTTAGTAATGGATGCTGGTTACAAAAGGAAGGAACTTCCTGCTTTTCACCGGCAGAAGTATATTTTACAACGGTGGAGGAAAAACGGGTGCTTTTATATGCGCCGACGAGCCATATTCAGTACCGAGGAGATACTTTGGGCGGAGTGTGCTTAAGTATTGAGATTACTTCTCCAATGCCGGAAATCATCCGTGTGAGAGCGGTACATAATAAAGGAGCCCTTAGTAACGGGCCGGAGTTTGAATTAAATTTTTCCGAAAATTGCCCTCTTGAGGTGGAAGATGGGGATGAGAGTATTTGTATTCATAGCGGAAAAGCCGGTCTTTTGATTGATAAGAAAAACTGGAAGATGACCTACCTGAACGGAGAAGAAAAACGTTGCAGCAGCGGCTGGAGAGATCTTGCCTACATGAAGACCGACTGGAAGGGGGAGGCCTATGTGTCAAGCTATGATACAGACGCCTATATGCGTCAGCAGCTCTCCCTTGGTGTAGGAGAGCTGGTGTATGGACTGGGGGAGCGCTTTGGCGCTTTTGCCAAAAACGGACAATCCGTTGATATCTGGAATGAGGATGGAGGAACCTCCACGGAACAGTCTTACAAAAACATCCCGTTCTATATTTCCAATAAGGGCTATGGAATTTTTGTGAACCATTCTGAAAAAGTCTCCTTTGAGATAGCAACAGAGGCAGTTACGAAGGTGGAATTTTCGGTGCCGGGAGAAAGTCTGGACTACTTTTATATCAATGGACCAAAGATGAAGGATGTACTCCGGCACTACACCGATCTGACAGGAAAACCGGGGCTTCCGGCACCATGGACTTTCGGATTGTGGCTGTCGACCTCCTTTACCACAAATTATGATGAAAAGACGGTTATGAGCTTTATTGATGGAATGCTTGAGAGGAAAATTCCCCTTAAAGTATTTCATTTCGACTGCTTCTGGATGAAGGATTTCCACTGGTCCGATTTCACTTGGGATTCCCGTGTGTTCCCGGACCCGAAAGGAATGCTTGCGCGGATCAAGGAAAAGGGACTTCGCATCTGCGTATGGATCAATCCGTATATTGCACAGTGCTCCTCTTTGTTTGATGAGGGAATGGAAAAGGGATATTTCCTGAAACGCCCGGATGGATCGGTGTGGCAGTGGGATATGTGGCAGCCGGGGATGGCCATTGTAGACTTTACAAATCCAAAGGCATGTGAATGGTATCAGAGCAGGCTGGAAGCACTTTTAGATATGGGGGTTGACTGCTTTAAGACCGATTTTGGAGAGCGAATTCCAACGGACTGTGTCTATTTTGATGGAAAAGATCCGGTTAAAATGCACAACTATTATACCTATCTCTATAACAAAATGGTTTTCGAGCTTCTCGAGAGAAAGAGAGGAAAAGGAGAGGCGGTTCTTTTCGCACGTTCCGCAACAGTGGGAGGACAAAAATTCCCGGTTCACTGGGGTGGAGACTGCTGGTCGGATTATGAGTCCATGGAGGAGAGCTTAAGGGGAGGTCTGTCTTTGCAGATGTCCGGCTTCGGCTTCTGGAGTCATGATATCGGCGGATTTGAGAGCACCTCGACGCCGGATGTATACAAGAGATGGTGTGCGTTTGGTCTGCTTTCTTCCCACAGCCGCCTTCATGGAAGCACTTCCTACCGTGTGCCCTGGGCATACGATGAGGAGGCCGTGGATGTGGTGCGGTTCTTTACGAGATTAAAGGCAAAGCTCATGCCGTATCTGTGGAAGACCGCTTTGACTGCCCACAACGAAGGAATCCCCTCTATGCGGGCAATGGTTTTGGAATTTACGGAGGATAGGAACTGCGCATATCTGGATAAGCAGTATATGCTTGGCAGCAGTCTTTTGGTTGCCCCGATTTTTAATGAGGAGGGAATCGGCGAATATTATCTGCCGAAGACCGAGGGAGTATGGACCGACTTTTTCACCGGAGAGCAGCAGGAGGGCGGACAATGGTACAGCCGCACCTGCGGTTACTGCGATATTCCGCTTATGGTCCGGCCAAATTCCATAGTTGCAATCGGCGCAAGGGACGATGGACCGGAGTATGCCTATGAAGAGGATGTTGTTCTTAAGGTATTCGGGCTTAACGACCGGGCACAGACAGAAGTGTATACCATGGAGCAGAAGCTTGCTCTTGCGGTTACCGCAGAAAAGACGAAAGATGAGATCTGTATTACAGTAGAGAATCGATGTGCGAAAAATCCGGTTATTGAACTGATGAACATATCACTTGAAGCTGTGGAGGGTGCCATCTTAGAGAGAAGAGAACACAGCAGCGTGCTCACAGAATGCCAGCAGACGATTCGTTGCAAAGTAAAGGAGTAGTATCATGAAGGAACAGGACATGAAGCAGCAGATTGATCAGATTGTTGCACAGCTGACCCTGGAGGAGAAAATCCGTATGATTCATGGCGCCGGTTTGTTTGAGACCGGTGCGGTGGAGCGAATGAATATTCCGGCGCTGAAGATGTCGGATGGACCTATGGGGGTCAGGAGCGAATTTGAAAAGGAGCATTGGGTTTTAAGCGGACATGAGGATGACTATGTCTCCTATCTTCCGAGCAATAGTGCCATTGCAGCAACCTGGAATCCTGTGCTTGCTTTTACGGCAGGGCAGGTGCTGGGAGAGGAGGCCAGAGGACGGGGAAAGGATGTCATACTTGCACCGGGAATCAATGTGAAGCGTCTGGCCAACGGTGGAAGAAATTTTGAATATCTCAGCGAGGACCCATACCTGATCAGCAGTATGGCGGTTCCAATCATTCAGGGAATTCAGACTGCGGATGTGGCAGCCTGCGTGAAGCATTTTGCATTAAACAGTCAGGAGACGGAGCGATTGTGGGTAAATGTAGAGATTGACGAGCGCGCCCTCCGGGAGATTTATCTGCCGGCTTTTGAAGCAGCGGCTATTAAGGCCGGGGCTTATTCCATTATGGGGGCTTATAATCTGCTTCGAGGGCAGCACTGCTGTGAAAGTAAGCTGCTTTTGGGAGAAATTTTGCGGAAGGAATGGGGCTACGACGGAACGGTCATTTCCGACTGGGGCGGTGTGCACCACACCATTGAGGCAGGGGAAAGTGCATTGGACATCGAGATGTCTGTCACACCGAATTTTGATGAGTACTGTATGGCAGACCCGCTGCATGAGGCTGTATTAAAGGGAGAGGTAAAGGAAGCGGCAATTGATGAGAAAGTCCGGCACATTCTGCTTTTAATGATCCGAATCCGGCTGATTGAGATTGTAAAGGAGGAGAAGCTTCAGATTCGAAGGAATCCTCTGCGCAGTAAGGGAGCTTTTAATACGGAAGCACATCGTCGGGCAACGCATATGGTAGCAAGGGAATCCATCGTTCTTCTAAAAAATGAGGGCAGGACGCTTCCACTAAAACAGGAAAACGCAGGAAAAGTGCTTGTAATCGGGGATAATGCAATCCGAAGGCAGGCCTTTGGAGGCGGAAGTGCAGAGATTAAGGCACTTTATGAAAAAACGCCGCTCCTTGGAATAAAGGAATTCTTAGGAGGAAACAGCGAGGTACTTTTTGCCCCCGGATATGAGGTGCCGAAAAAAGAAGAGACAAAGGAAAACTGGCAGGCAACCAGTTTGGAAAACTCCTCAGAAAGTCCGCAGGCACAGGATAAGACCGCTGGGAAGAGGAACTTAAGAGCGGCAGAGCTTCGCAGGGAGGCGGTGGCACTGGCGGGACAAAAAGATATCGATTATGTCATTTTCGTCGGAGGCTTAAATCATGACTTTGATGTGGAGGGACAGGATCGGGAAAGTCTTACACTTCCCTATGAGCAGGATATCCTGATTGAGGAATTGCTTGCGGTGCGGCCGGATATGACCGTTGTAATGCTTGCGGGATCTGCGGTTTCCATGCAGGCATGGTCGAAACAGGCACAGGCAATCCTTTGGATGAGCTATAGCGGCATGGAGGGTGGTCTGGCATTGGCAGAGGTCTTATTTGGCGAGGTAAATCCATCCGGAAAGCTGGCAGAATCTCTTCCGTATACTCTGGAGGAAAGCAGCGGATATGTGGGAGCAGATTATCTGGGGCGTCCCCTTACGAAGGAGGAGCAGGCAAACATGGATGCACATCTTACCCAGAATTATGAGGAAGGACTTTTAGTGGGATACCGCTATTATGAACGCAAAGACATTCCGGTTCAGTATGCCTTTGGGCATGGACTTTCCTACACGAGCTTTTCCTATGGGCCGTGTGACATAGAAGAGAAGGAGACCATCCGGGTCAGTGGTACCGTTTGTAATACAGGAAACCGGAAAGGAAAAGAAACGGTGCAGATCTATGTAGCCAGGGAGGACGCAGCAGAGAATGAGCCTGTAAAGCAACTGGCAGGATTTGAAAAGCTGGAACTGGAAGCAGGTGAGGAAAAGCAGTATACCATCACCCTCGACGAGCGGGCATTTGAAAAATATGATGCCGAGGCTGGGGCATGGGTTTTCGTTCCGGGAAACTATACGATCCTTGTTGGAAGCTCCAGCACCGATATCCGCTGTCAAAAAAAGAAGACTTTAAAAAGGAATTGTGATAAAATCCTTTTATAATAGGATTTGAGTTTTCGCTCATCCCGGAAGGAGAGAAAATGAAAACAGGCTTGGTAATGGAAGGCGGTGCCATGCGGGGAATGTTCACTGCAGGGGTCATCGATGTGTTTATGGAAAATGAAATCACCTTTGATGGTGCAATCGGAGTGTCTGCAGGGGCAACCTTCGGCTGCAATGTAAAATCCCATCAGATCGGCAGGCCGATTCGGTATAACTGCAACTACTGTAAGGATTATCGTTACGGAAGTGCAAAATCCTTTTTTAAAACGGGGGACCTGTTTGATGTAGAATTTTGCTACCATGAGCTCCCGGATAAACTGGATGTGTTCGATACCGATACATTTACCAAGAATCCCATGGAGTTTTACGTTGTGGCAACGGATGTGGAAGCAGGGGAACCGGTTTATTACAAATGCTATGACGGAAAAGGAAAAGACATCGACTGGATTCGGGCATCCGCATCCATTCCCCTTGTGTCAAAGATTGTGGAACTGGATGGGAAAAAACTCTTGGACGGCGGCATTTCGGACGCTGTGCCCCTTTCTTACTTTGAATCCATTGGATATGAGAAAAATGTAGTGATTCTGACACAGCCGGATGATTACAGAAAATCCAAAAATAAGGCAACTCCTCTGTGCAAAATTGTGTACCGCAACTATCCGAAGTTTGTGGAGCTGTTTGCAAACCGTCACGACAGATATAACGAAAATGTGGAGTATATCCGAAAAAAGGAAAAGGAAAATACTGCCTTTGTGATCCGCCCCAAGGAGAAGCTTGCAGTAAAGAGTGCCGAGAAAGATCCGGAAAAATTAAAGGCGGCATATGAGCTGGGGCGGGCTGCGGCAATAGAAGCAATCGAAAAGCGCGGTCTTAAGGAATGGCTTGCGTAGAAGGAGTATCACATGGATTTTGGAATGCCCACATTGGTGGAAAATAAGACACTGGATGACAATGTAAGCTTATGTAGGAAACTGGGGCTGCAGTTTATAGAGCTTAACATGAATTTTCCGCAGTACCAGATTGAGTGTCTGGAACAGGTGGAAATTTACCGGGAGATTATGAAGCGGGAAGGCATCTACTTTACCATTCACCTGGATGAAAACTTAAATGTGGCAGACTTCAATCATGCGGTTGCAGAGGCATATGTGGAAACCACAAAAAGAGCCATTGAGGTAGCTCACAAAATTCATGTGCCGATTTTAAATATGCACATGAACCACGGTATTTATCTGACGCTTCCGGACCGTAAGGTGCAGATGTTCGAAGAATATTTTGATACTTACATGGAGGCGATGGAGCGCTTTATTCAGATGTGTGATTCACAGATTGGAGAGGATGATATTCATATCAGCATTGAAAATACCGATGGATTTTATAACTATGAAAAGCGCGCAATTGAGCGGATGCTGCAAAGCAATTGCTTTTCCCTTACCTGGGATATCGGGCACTCCCATGCAGTAGAGGATGTGGATGAGCCTTTTTTCATGGAGCATGAGGACCGCCTGCTTCATTTTCATATTCACGATGCCTGGAAAAAAAAGAATCACCAGACCTTAGGAACGGGAGAGATTGATCTGTCCCAGCGGCTTTCGCTTGCAAAAAAGCATCATTGCCGCTGTGTCGTGGAGACAAAAACCATCGCTGCGTTACAGGAATCTGTAGAGTGGATTCACAAAACTATTTGACAGGATGCCTTTGGAGCATTACAATCATCTATGTCCCCTTTTTTGAAAGGGAAAATATAGTAAACTCGGGGTGTGGCTCAGATGGCAGAGTGCTACATTAGGGATGTAGAGGTCGCGCGTTCGAATCGCGTCACTCCGATGAAAAAAGAGGCAAGGATTTTTAATCAGTAAAAGATTAGGAATCCTTGCTTTTTTGTTGTGAGAAAACTTGAAAGAGGGTATTTTTATGTCGTATAATAGAAAGGAATTTTGTATAGAGATACAGGAAATGAGCAAACGAGAATGACAATAACAGATTTTTTCACCAGATACCCGAAGGTGGCAATCGCCTTTTCCGGGGGCGTGGACTCCGCATTCCTTTTGTATGCGGGAAAATGTGCAAAGGCAGATGTGGCAGCATATTATGTAAAGACGCAGTTCCAGCCACAGTTTGAATACGAAGATGCGAAAAGACTGGCAGAAGAATTGGCAGTTCCCATGAAGGTGATCGAGCTTGACATTCTGCAGGATGAGATCATAAAAAAGAATCCGGACAATCGTTGCTATTTTTGCAAGCAGCATATTTTTTCCGCAATCCTTCAGGCGGCAAAGGCAGATGGCTATGAGCTTGTAGCGGATGGTACGAACGCCTCGGATGATGCGGCTGACCGTCCGGGAATGAAGGCTCTTGCAGAGCTTTCAGTTCGTTCGCCGCTTAGGGAGTGTGGCCTTACAAAGGATGAGATACGTAGGCTTTCCAAAGAAGCGGGACTCTTTACCTGGGACAAGCCGGCCTACGCCTGCCTTGCAACAAGAATCAAAAGCGGCGAGCCGGTCACAGAGGAAAAACTAAAGATAACAGAAGCGGCAGAGGGCTTTTTGACGGGGCTTGGCTTTTCGGATTTCCGTGTGCGGATGATAGGAAATATGGCCAGACTTCAGGTAAAGAAGGAACAATTTGCTCTTGCTTTGGAAAAGAAAGAGGAAATTGTAACTGAATTAAAGAACTATTATGATGTCGTGATGCTGGATTTGGAGGGCAGATAGTGAAAAGTGAAACGAAGGAAATATTGGAGGCGGTACAAAACGGCAGTATGTCCGTGGAGGATGCGCTCCTAAAGATAAAAACCGAACCTTTTGAGGATATTGGCTATGCAAAAATCGATCATCACCGGAAAATCAGACAGGGTGTGGCAGAAGTTATCTATGGCGCGGGGAAAACCGCCGATCAGATGCTTGGAATCATTGAGTCCATGAAACGGCATGGTCAGGATACCATTCTGATTACGAGACTTACAAAAGAGGATGCAAACCGCATTGCAGAAATCTATCCGATGGATTATAACCCTCTTGCAAAGGTGGCAGTTCTCGGAGAGAGGCCAAAGCCTAGCGGAATCGGGAAAATTGTGGTGGCCACCGGGGGAACCAGTGATATCTCTGTTGCAGAGGAGGCTGCCCTTACCGCA
>JBJENM010000076.1:0-3006 GCA_051880175.1 Agathobacter sp.
TTGCGTTGGCAAAGAAATACGAAGCTGAGGGGCGTGTGTGTATTATCGCACCAGATGATACCTGCGGCGTGGATACTTTGACAAAGAATCGGGAGGCATTGAAGCGTTTATACGACAAGGGGTATCAGGACGGTCAAGCAATTGTTGACTTTCTTCTCGCCTGACAGCAGGCGGCGGCGCAGGAGCACCCGGAACGGGGAGCAGTCAGAGAATGGCTGACATTGTCAGGAGGGAACGAGATGCGATTCAAGCGTGCATGGTTTCGAGCACTGGTACGCAGGCGGGTTGCAGTGATCTTGCTTTTGGTATTACAGATCCTTTTTATCTGTTATGTGATAAACAGTGAAACCATGGCGGCAGAAATAATCCGTGTTCTCTTACGTGTTGCAAGTGGATTCATTGCACTGCATGTCGTCTGCCAAAAGGATAAGGGTGCCTATAAAGTAGCATGGATTTCCCTGACCCTATTGTTCCCCCTGCTTGGCAGTGTGCTCTATCTGCTCTGCTATTTTCAATCATCTACGCGTCGTTTCCGTGCCGCCATCGCACAGATTCAGCAGGATACAAAACAGCTGTATCATCTTCCGGGTTCGGTATCCGGACAAAGGGTGCAGGCAGACCTGTTCCCTTATTCAACACAAAAACAATACATACAGGATTATGCCGGCTTTCCCGCCTATGACCAGACTGATGTTCAATACTATTCCCCGGGAGAAATGTTTTGGACTCCGTTTCTTTTAGAATTACGGAAAGCGCAATCCTACATCTTTATGGAATACTTTATCCTGGATTCAGGTTTGCTATGGGACAGTATTTTAGATATTTTGATTGAAAAAGCGGGCCAGGGCGTTGAAGTGCGGATCATTTATGACGACATCGGGTGCTTTTTGACGCTGCCTTCCAACTTCGCAAAGCGGTTGGAGCAATACGGCATTAAATGCGTGGCCTTTAATCCGTTTCGCCCGTTTTTATCGACCAGTCAAAACAACCGGGATCACCGTAAAATCACGTCCATTGACGGGAAGGTCGCCTTTACCGGAGGACTGAATCTTGCGGATGAATATGTCAATCTGTATGAGAAACACGGATACTGGAAGGACTGTGCCGTGAAGGTGGAAGGAAAAGCGGCATGGAGCCTGACCCTGATGTTTCTGGAAATGTGGGAACTGTGCTGCCGGACGCATGAATGCTTTGCCGATTTTTACCCCGCGGACGGATATCCCCAGCGAGAGGAAACTCATGGCTATGTGCAGCCCTATGCGGACAGCCCCCTGGATGATGAAAATGTGTGTGAGCATGTCTATCTGCAGATACTCAATCAGGCAAAAGACTATGTATACATTACAACGCCTTATCTGATTGTGGATGGCAGTATGGTATCGGCTCTTTGTCTGGCGGCAAAAAGCGGTGTGGATGTTCGGATTATTACGCCGCAGGTCTGGGACAAGGCACTGATTCATATGACGACGCGGTCATATTACAGGGAATTGATTCAAGGCGGCGTAAAAATCTACGAGTATGCCGGAGGCTTCATCCACTCCAAGACTTTTGTGTCCGACGATAGGGTCGCCAGCGTCGGGACGGCCAATCTGGATTTTCGAAGTCTGTATCTTCATTTTGAGTGCGGAATCTGGATGTGCGACAACCACGCTGTTTTGCAGGTGAAGCAGGACTTTTTGGAAACCGTAGAGATATCCCACCAAATTTCCATTGAAGATTGCAAAGCGAACCCGATCAAAAGGGTTTTTCAAAGTATACTTCGGCTGTTTGCGCCTCTGATGTAGATGGAAAGCGCTGTATGGCTGCAGCGAATCAGGAGGATTCATGACATCGAAGCTTGTAGAGAAAATAAGAAACATTGTGTTTCCAATACTCGGCGTAGTTTTTATTCTTTTATCTGACCATGTAACACGGATACTTCCCTATTTGCTCGGAGGTGCTATGGTGCTGACTGCCATATTGTGGGGGATCAACGCTTTTCAGAATCGGAACCTGGCGCTGGAACACCCCGAGGGTTTTACTTCCGGCATTGTATGGATGATTATGGGAGTTGCCTTCATTTTACAAGGAAGCAATGCATTGGGGGCAATTGGGACGACCTGGGCCATGATCGGAATCGGGAAAGCATCAAAGTCTTTGAAGCAGGCAATTCGAAGATTGTGCCAGAAGCAGCATTTCGCAATTCCAATGATTGAGTTTTTGCTGCGTATGACATTAGCTTTGCTTTTGCTGTTTCATCCGTTTGAGAAATTTTCCACACATATCATTATTTTAGGGTTGGAATTGATTGCGGTCAGTATTCGTTTGCCGCAGTCACTCTCATTTGGAAACAACTCAAAGGATAAAAAGACACCGCAATAATTTTTGTACATAGTGGATGGGCAAGGTTCTGCAATGCCGTATCATTTTACAGTCAGTAAGGGAGGCGAGTTGCTATTATGGTTGAGATAAGGGAAATCCAGAAAAGCTATGGAACAGGGAAAAACAGCCATATCGCATTGAACAACATCAACCTCTCTTTTCGGGAAAATGAATTTGTCGCGATCCTTGGGCCTTCCGGTTCTGGAAAAACAACGTTGCTCAATGTCATCGGCGGTCTGGATCACTATGATTCCGGTGACCTGGTGATCGATCGTATCTCTACCAGAGGTTATTCCGCCAGAGACTGGGACTCCTACCGGAATCACTCCATCGGCTTTATCTTTCAGAGTTACAATCTGATTCAGCATCAGAATATTCTTTCCAATGTGGAAATGGCGCTGACGATCTCGGGCATTTCCGGAAGCAGGCGGAGAGATATGGCAACGCAAGCCCTTGCGAAGGTGGGACTGGGCGATCAGCTGACAAAACGTCCCAATCAGCTTTCCGGCGGGCAGATGCAACGCGTGGCTATTGCCCGGGCCTTGGTCAATAACCCCAAAATTGTGCTTGCGGATGAACCAACTGGAGCCCTGGACAGCAAAACCAGTGTACAGGTAATGGAACTGCTGAAAGAAGTGGCTCAGG
>JBJENM010000077.1:0-49238 GCA_051880175.1 Agathobacter sp.
CGGTACTAAATTCGCAATGAATTGCTCATTAAGTGCCGACGCTTTTTAAACGTTCGGATTCAAATATGCAAATTCCTTCCCTGAAACACTTTTCTGAAGAGAGAGAAAAAAACTCCCTTCTTACAAAACGTAAGAAGGGAGCTGTTTTTTTACTTATTTATTTTCTTCCATGCGGGAGAATACCATGTCGTATCCATCGTTTCCATAATTTAAAGAACGATTGACCCGGCTGATGGTAGCCGTTGAAGCTCCGGTCTTTTCCGCGATGTCCAGATAGGTTTTCTGCTCGCGAAGCATTTTTGCCACTTCAAAGCGCTGGGATAATGACATTAATTCGTTGATTGTGCAGACATCTTCAAAGAAAATGTAGCACTCCTCTCTATCCTTTAAGCATAAGATTGCATCAAACAATTGATCTACTGCTTCATTTCGTAAATTCTTACTCATTTGATCTACCTCTTTGGAATTTAATTTTTTTCAATACTGCTATTTTAACATATTAAAGTTTTAAAGTAAACACGTTTCTTGCAATAAAAAGTGGATATGATATAATGAGCCTTATATTGCAAAGGAGAATAAAAGTGAAAAAAGTCGGATATTTCTTTTTGGGTTTTGTACCCTTTCTTATAACGTATGTTTTTCAATATCTTTCCGTATTCTTTATGATAGGAGTTTCCATGCTCTGCACCATTTCCGATATTCCGGAGGGGGTGTATCCCATGAGTGTATGGTATAATATTTGGACAGATACGGATTTTAATACCGTAATTATGATTATTTATGCTCTGGATTGTATATGTCTGTTTGGAATCTGGTATTATTGGCGATTGGGCGGGGAATATCTTCCGAATCCCCAAAAAACCTTCCATCCCCTGCTGTTTGGTGCAGTTGCGGTTTTAGTTCCCGGCGCGCAAATGGTGTGTGGGTATATCAGCTCCTTTTTAGGGACACTGGTGCCAAGCTGGCTGGAGCAATATGAAGAGCTCCTTGAGATGGCGGGACTATCGGATGATATTTCGGCTCTTATGCTAATCTATTCGGTTATTCTTGCACCCATAGGAGAAGAATTGGTATTCCGTGGTGTTACTCTTCGGATTTTTCGTAAGGCATTGCCGTTTTGGGCGGCAAATATCATGCAGGCAGTACTGTTTGGCATTTTTCACGGAAACTGGCTGCAGGGATTTTATGCGGGAACTCTCGGCCTTTTGTTAGGATATATCTGCGAGGGATGCGGAAGCATCTATTACTCGATATTCCTGCATTTCCTTTTCAACTTCTGGGGAACGGTTATATCTTCCCTGATTACGGTGGAAGAAGGATCGACGGCAGAAATGGTATATTTCGTCGTAATGAATATCTTAATGATTGTATCCATCGGAGTAGGAGCATTCCTTCTTCATCTGGGATTGGAAAAAAGAGAAGAAAAAATAAAGCGGCTGCAGAATGCAACCGCATATCACTAAGATTTTTATTTTTTGGAGGCGGAGTCAGAGTTGGCTCCGTCTTTTTTTTCAGAGGATTTTTTTTCCTCGTTTAAGTCATCAATCAATCGCTCGATGATCATTTTCTTAATAAACACATCATAGCTCAATTGACAGATAAAACTAAAGGAGTGCAGAAAATCCTGATCCTCTTCCGGAAAATCCAGGAAGG
The DNA here is from genome assembly GCA_051880175.1 of Agathobacter sp. GTDB lineage: Bacteria > Bacillota > Clostridia > Lachnospirales > Lachnospiraceae > Roseburia. Next base: position 1,654 of record JBJENM010000077.1, read on the forward strand.
TTTCATTGGCAATTTTAAATTTTTTGCCCAAATCCTTTAAGACCTTCTGGGTTTCTGCTTCCTCTAAAGAGAACACTTCATTGTAGACATCTAACATATTGAAGCCTTCTTTATTTCCGAAATACTTGTTGGTAATCGGATTTAAAATCGACTGGATATCATTGATGCTTAAGATGTTTTTAAAATAGTAAATAAAGATCAGGGTCATCAAATGCTCTTTGGTATATTTCTTTTTTTCCGGAGGCGGAAGCAGATTATTTTTCGCATAATTGTTGATCATGGTCTTGGTAAGAAGCTTATCATCCTCATGGCGCTTGCAGGAAGAAAGCTGCTCATCCATAAAGGTAGTAACCTGATCCATATATAAATCAATATTCGGAACGTCTTCCGGTCTTACATAATCAATGGATTTTAGGGAAACCAACAGATCCTCTAAAAATTCACGAACATTTTTATCATCCATATATTTATATTCCCTTCATGATTTTTGATAAGGATATTATATAGTTTTTAAAACCATATGACAAGAATTCTTTGAAAAAATCTCCTATTTTACAATTGTGTGTCTGAATGAATTTGCATATTGGAGAAAAAATTAGAAATCGAACATATGAGCGTGCTTTTTCGTTATAGGTATGGTATACTATGCAATTAGATAGAACAATGAAGTGTAAAAAGAAAAATGAGAGGATAAGAGAATGTCGAATTTGACCGACCAATTGAATGAACAACAGAAGGAGGCAGTTCTTAAAACAGAGGGACCGCTTCTTATTTTGGCAGGAGCCGGTTCAGGAAAAACCAGAGTTCTTACCCATAGAACTGCATATCTGATCAAAGAGTGCGGAGTAAATCCCTATCAGATCCTTGCAATCACCTTTACCAATAAGGCGGCAGGGGAGATGAGGGAACGAATCCACAAAATGGTTGGCATGGGTGCGGAGAGTATCTGGGTTTCCACCTTTCACTCCATGTGTGTAAGAATATTAAGAAGATATATCGACCGTTTGGGCTACAGCACGAATTTTACGATTTATGACGCAGATGACCAGAAGTCATTAATGAAGGAAATCTGTAAAAAGCTGGAGATCGACACGAAAATATATAAAGAGAAGATGTTTCTCAGTGTCATTTCATCGGCCAAGGATGAGCTGATCGATCCCATTACCTTTGCCATGCAGGCAGCAGGAGATTTTACAAAACGAAAGCAGGCGGATGTGTATCAGGAGTATCAGAGGCAGCTTCAGCAGAACAACGCTCTTGACTTTGATGATTTGATTGTAAAGACGGTGGAACTGTTCAAGCTGGATAAGGAAGTGCTTGCCTCCTATCAGGAGCGTTTCCGGTATATTATGGTGGATGAGTATCAGGATACCAATACGGCACAGTTTGAGCTGATTCGAATTTTGGCATCCAAATACAAGAATCTGTGTGTGGTGGGTGATGATGACCAGTCCATCTACAAATTCCGCGGTGCCAATATCTACAACATCTTAAATTTTGAAAAGCATTTTCCAGATGCTACAGTGATTAAGCTAGAGCAGAACTATCGCTCCACCCAGACGATTTTGGATGCTGCCAACAATGTGATCTGCAACAATGTGGGACGTAAGGATAAGCGGCTTTGGACCGATAATGGGCAGGGAGAAAAAATTGTATTTGAACAGGTAGACAGCGCCTACGAAGAAGCGGATTACATTACAAGAGACATTGCGGGAAAGGTTCGAAGAGGAGAGTATACCTATAAGGATTGTGCGGTTTTGTATCGGACCAACGCCCAGTCCCGTATGTTTGAGGAACGCTTTATCACCGCCAATATTCCCTATAAGATTGTAGGCGGGGTAAACTTCTATTCCAGAAAAGAAATCAAAGATCTGCTTGGTTATTTAAAGACCATAGACAATGGAAAGGATGATCTTACGGTTCGAAGAATTATCAATACGCCGAAGCGTGGAATCGGTGCCGCATCCATCAACAAGATCCTAGGCTATGCAGATGATAACGGGATTGAGTTCTACACAGCGCTCTGTATTGCAAGCGAAGTGCCGGGACTGGGAAAAGCAGCAGAGAAGATTAAGCCCTTTGTCCAATTGATTGAAGGTCTTAAGGAAAAGAAGGATGTCATCTCTGTAGCAGAGCTTTTGGAAGAAATCATAGATGTGACGGGATATGTCAGGGAACTGGATGCAGAGGATACCGATGAGGCACAGGCAAGAATTGAGAACATCGACGAACTGATCACAAAGGCGGTAAGCTATCAGGAAACAGCAGAGAACCCTACCCTTTCCGGATTCCTGGAGGAGGTAGCCCTGGTTGCCGATATTGATAGTCTCGATGAGGAGACGGATTATGTAGTCTTAATGACACTACATAGCGCAAAGGGACTGGAGTTTGAAAATGTGTACCTTGCAGGTATGGAGGATGGACTTTTCCCAAGCTATATGTCCATTACCAGTGACAATTCTGCTGCGGAAATAGAAGAAGAGCGAAGACTTGCATACGTCGGAATTACCCGTGCAAAGAAGAATCTGACCATTACCTCTGCAAAAATGCGAATGATTCGCGGAGAGACCCAGTATAATAAGGTGTCCAGATTTGTAAAGGAGATTCCCAAGGAACTCTTAAGCGGAGAAATTTTTGAACCGAAAACCTACGTGGATGAGGAACAGAAGCTTGACACCTTTTTAAAGGCAAAGCAGACCTTCCGCAGACCGCCTGTATTTACGCCGGTTTCCAACCAGCGTTCTTTTGCAGGAAGCAACACGACAGGGAATGAACTTTCCTATCAGGTAGGAGACCGTGTGCGCCATATCAAATTCGGCGATGGAGAGGTAACGGCAATCGTGGAAGGCGGGCGTGACTATGAGGTAACGGTGGACTTTGACAAGGCCGGAACCAAGAAAATGTTTGCCTCTTTTGCAAAATTGAAAAAGATTGACTAATTTGTATAAATTTATAAATTATTCATAGGAAAAATGGGAAAGATATGCTATAATAACAAACATAAAAGTGCATATGCTTATCATTAGTGAAAAATGTATGGGAAGGAGAGGTAAAAAATGAATAAATTGGAAGAATTATTAAATAACGAAAAAATCAATGAGGTCATCAGAAAGCTTGACAAGAAGGAAGAAGAGAAGAAAAAGCCTTCGGCTGTAGTAATCGTATTTGCAATCATCGGTGTCCTTGTTGCAATTGCAGCGGCTGCATATGGAATCTATCGTTTCTTTACACCGGATTATCTCGATGATTTCGAAGATGATTTTGATGATGAATTCGAAGATGATTTTTTTGAGGATGACGATGAGGAACCTGTAAAAACAGATTCTTCAGATGAGCCTTTTGAAGAATAAAAGGCAGAACAATCGCAGAATAAAGAGCATGACATAAGGGGACTTTATTGAGTCCCCTTAATTTTTGCTATGGTGGCGAGGAAAATTGCAGGAAATAATTGGAGAGTGTAAGCATGAAAAAAGGACAGTACGGGGAAGGAATGGTAAGTGAAATTCTTTTTCCGAATAAAGGAATTGTATTAACAGAGGAGAAGGAACGGGTAATTGTAAAGAATACCATTCCGGGACAGAAGGTATCCTTTGTGGTCAATAAGGCGAGAAAGGGAAAATTTGAAGGAAGACTGCTTGAGGTGTTAGAACCATCCCCATCGGAGCAGGAGTCCGCATGTGTACATAAAGAATGCGGAGGCTGTATCTATCAGACACTTCCCTACGAGGAGCAGCTTGCAATTAAATCCAATCAGGTCAGAAAGCTGATGGAGGATGCAATCGGAGAAAAATGTGAATATGAGTTTCTTGGAATCAAGCCAAGCCCGAGACAGTTTGGATACCGCAATAAGATGGAGTTCTCCTTCGGGGACGAATATAAGGACGGCCCCCTAGCGCTTGGCATGCACAAAAAAGGAAGCTTTTATGATCTTGTGACGGTATGCGACTGTCAGATCGTAGATGCGGATTTCAAAAAGATTTTGACTGTAACACTTAATTTTTTCCGGAATCGGAATCTGCCCTATTTTCATCGAATCCGCCACGAAGGATACCTAAGACATCTCCTTGTTCGAAAAGCAATAAAGACCGGGGAGATTCTGGTGGATCTTATCACAACGACTTCGGCAACGGTGGGAGGACTTTCTGTGTATGAGGAAGAGCAGCTTCTTCGGGAATGGAAGTATGAGCTTTTGTCACAGGAATACGAAGGAACTATAAAAGGAATTCTTCATACCTCCAACGATAGCGTCGCAGATGTGGTAAAAAATGAAGGCACAGAGGTAATATACGGAGAGGATTATTTCTTCGAAGAATTGCTGGGACTCCGTTTCAAAATCTCTCCATTTTCATTTTTCCAGACCAATTCTCTTGGCGCGGAGGTGCTCTATTCCACAGCCCGTGACTTCATCTTGGATGGAGACGAGCATGCCCTTGGGGGAAAGGTGGTATATGATCTGTACAGCGGAACAGGAACGATTGCACAGATGATGGCCCCTGTATGCAAAGAGGTAGTGGGGGTTGAGATTGTGGAGGAAGCAGTTGAGGCAGCGAAGGAAAATGCAGGTTTGAACGGACTTCATAACTGTAAGTTTATTGCAGGTGATGTCCTTAAGGCGTTAGACGATATCGAGGTTCTGCCGGATTATATCATCCTTGATCCGCCAAGAGACGGTATTCATCCAAAGGCTCTTGAAAAGATTATTGCATATGGCGTGGAGCATATGGTTTATATTTCCTGCAAACCGACGTCCCTGGCAAGGGACTTGGAGGTGTTTTTGGAACGAGGTTATGAGGTAAAGAAGATTCAGTGCGTGGACATGTTTCCGGGAACTTACCATACAGAGACGGTATGCTTATTGTCCAAACTTCATGAAGCGAAGCATCATGTAAATGTGACACTAGATATGGACGAGTTGGATATTACATCTGCGGAAAGTAAGGCAACCTATGAAGAGATAAAAGACTATGTACTTGAGAAACATGGTTTGCAGGTGACTAATCTCTATATTGCACAGGTGAAGAGAAAGTGCGGTATTATTGAGAGGGAGAACTATAATAAACCGAAATCAGAAGATGCGAAACAACCAAAGTGTCCGGGGGATAAGGAAAAGGCTATTATGGATGCGTTGGAGCATTTTGAGATGGTGTAAGTTGCTGGAGGTAGAAAATGGAAAAATTATATCATTATACGAGTGTTGGTGGCTTTGAGGGAATTATTAAAAACAATTCTATTCGAATGACGCGGTCAGAATTTTTGAATGATCCATATGATTGTCATTTATTCGTTAAGCTGGTGGAGAAATATTTAGATTCAAACGAAGAATTAGTAAAAGATACTATAAAAAGCTTAACTACACATAGCAAAGAAGTAGAGACATTGTATATGCAAAAGGGATGTAAGTTGGTTCCTTATATTGAGTATGTTCAGAGTAATATTGGACTGTATGTAATGTCATTAACAGAGGCACAAGATGCAATGAATATGTGGAATTATTATGGGAACGGGGGAATGGAATTAGAATTTACAATTGAAAATTTGATAAATTCATTGAGAAACACTTTTGTTTCTGAAAGAGAGTTCTTATCAAGATCAAAGGTAATATATGCAAATTCTGAATTAGATGTAGAGAAGATTGTAGTTCCGGATTTTTCAGAGTTTATACTGATGAACAGAGATTCAGAGGATATTTTTGGAGATCATCGTGCTTTTATTAAGACAAATTCATACTACAAGGCAGATCAACTGTATGATACATGCAATTTGGCAAGGTTTATAGATACATATTTAAAAGGATATGTTACAAGTATGGAGTATCTTTTAAAACAGGGAACAATTACAGTAAATACACCGATTGAAAAAGTATATGAACTTATTTTTGATAATATTTCTAAACTTAATAATTTTTATTATTGGAAGAATGATTTATCGTTGTATATGCTTGTTTTATCAGCATTGATAAAGAGCGACACCTACGAATATGAGAATGAGTATAGAATTGTTTATTTTGAAAACACTATCAATCAGGAAAAAAGAAAACCTGAAGAGTACGGAATGAAAAGCATTGAGTCTAATCAGTTTTTATATCCGTTTATTAGTTTTAAAGGCGAGCAATTATTGAATGATTCATTATCGCAAATAATTATTTCACCAATGACAAATAATTTGCCGATTGATAATAGTATATATGAGAAAACGATAAAGAAATTTCTTATAAGCTGTAATTTTGATTCTGCAATTGATATAAAATATTCAAAACATAAGATTCGTTGGTAGTGTAAAATTTATATGTTTACAGCAGGGGCTGATGTGCTAAGCTGTTACAAAAGCGATAGGCCCAGGTTTCTGTTGAAGGAATCTGAGCCTTTTTGCATATGCCTATCAGCACATCAGCGGGTTCATGCTGTCAACATATAAGATAAAATATTAATGGACTAATGAGGTGATTTTATGTATGTAAATCAAAGTGTGGATAAATACAATCGGAAAACGGAGAAATATATAGTTGCATATTTGGATTTGCTAGGAATAACAAACAGAATACAAAGTGTTGAACAACAAGAAATAGCAATGAATAAACTGCATAATTTGTATACATTTTCAATGAAATTAACAGAAGAAATTCAGATAGAAGAATACAAGGATATCAAATTTAAGATTTTCTCAGATAACATTATCATTGCTAAAAAACTATCAGAAGAAAGTGAGCAATCTATCAAAGATATAAAAAGTCTGTTGATGTGTGTAGGGCATTTTCAAGAATTGGCAGCAAGTGATAGTGTGGGGTGGCTGCTGAGAGGTGGAATCACAGTTGGAAATTTATTCATTGATGATGTTATGGTATGGGGCGAAGCTTTGGTGAAAGCCTATTCATTAGAAGACAAGATTGCAAATTATCCACGTGTAATTATTGATGATACGGTTATAAATATGATAATAAGAGAAAAACAGCTTTTGGAGTATGTGCGACAAGATTTTGATGGGCTGCATTACTTAAATTACTTATGTGATTGTCATTTTTGTGGGCAGATGTTAATGAAAGGGTTTGAACAAATGAAGGCAGAAGTAGGGAATTCATATAGTGAAAAAATAAGACAGAAGTTTTATTGGCACATGAACTATATTAATGCAGAGCTAGATAGAAAGGATGAAAGTGCAGATAGAAAATATAGATTGACAATGTAAAATCGAGGAAATGGGAGGTGGTTGCTTTGAATAACAAAGAACCTAATTTTAAAGATATGAAAAAGTCTGTAGAAAAGGCAGGGGGATTATTTTATCAATATCGACCATGCAGACGAGATGTGGCAACGATATATGATATAGAGAATATTCGTCATGGAGTTGTGTATGCACAAACTCCGTTGAATATGAATGATCCCTTCGATTCGATGATTGGTTATTCTCCAGAAAAAATGTATGAAGACTGTATTTCGTTGTTGATGGATGCTGTAAAAATTGATGATGAAAACACTCGGCTTATTGTGGAAATGCTGTTGAAACATAAAGCATTAGGAACAGTTGCGGAGTTATTGTTCAATCTTAATGAATTGAAGAGATATATTTTTATGCAGCGATTAATAATGCATAAAACACAATTGCCGATGGTTGTTTTTGTACAACAGAATTTGAAAGCACTTTATTCAAAGAGTCCTAGTTCAGTGAAAAAAGCGTTTACAAAAGAAACGTTTTTATTATTTGCATTATTGGTAATACCAATGGAGAAAGTGGATATTACGGAACAGACATTAAATGATATATTACAGTTGAATAATCTTTTGGAAAGGTTGCATACAACAGCTATCGAAATAAAAGATTCTACATATCTACCGCATATAAGAAAGTTCTTATCACAGTTGACAGTATCGTGTTTTAGTGTCAGCGGATGGGATAATCAGTTAATGTGGTCTCATTATGCAAATTCTTATGCAGGAATATGCATAGAGTACGACTTTAATAAGATTGAAGAATTTGTGGGATTTATTTACCCTGTAAATTATGTTAAGGAAAGACCAACATTATCTATGAAGGATATAGGGATTAAGGGACTGGTATCGAACGAAGAGACACAAATTGATTATGGCGAAGTTGATATGGCAGCAATATTTAATTATATGTTGGCAAAAAATAAATGCTGGGAATATGAGAGTGAATGGCGAATTATAAATGTGGGTAAGGAAAATACACCAATATTTGTGAATCTGCCATATGTTAAATCAATTACGCTAGGGTTCAAAATAGATCCTATATGTAAACATTTATTGTGGGATGTGTGCAAAGAGAGAGGAATTGAATGTTATGAAATTTTAGTTGATACAAGTGATTTTGGGTTAACTAGAAAATTGCTAAAAGAGGATGATTTCGTTTATGATGCGGATATAGAGGCGGAATATATTATATTACTTGTAGAGCAGATAAACAAAATGTCCGAACATATGGGGATTTGTGGAGACGAATTCTCTACTAAGGTTGCTAATTCTGATTTTTCGTTGCTTAAACCAATGCTCTCAGACGGAATTGATATGTTGGCAAACTCTTATTTTTTGAAAACATCACTGAATCGATTGTGTGAAAAATCAGAAGAAGAAATAACTAAAGACATTATTCCAGAATCTGTATATGATATAGTTAATGAATTAAATGCAATCATTCCACAGATAGAAGAAGCGACCAATGTTTTAACAGAAACTTTGCCTGGTTTACGATTGGGAAGAGCACTTGGCAAGAATGATTATGATATAGTGAATAAGCATTTGGTTGATTTAAAAGAATTGGTAGAGAGGATTAAGTCAGTTGCTTGGCATCCTATTTATGTCGATGATACTAATTAAAAGAAAGTAGAGTTGAAAAACATTTATGAACAGAAGTTGCAGTTTGCTTGGCTAAATTCTTGTTGACAAAAAGAATAACAAGGCTTATATTTGACCTAATAATTTTGAAAGGAAGCGTAGATATGTATTTGTTCGCAACTAATAATTCATACAATTCTAAACAGGCGATGCAGAATAACGGGCATGGTCTTATTGTTGTATGTGAATATTTTAGTTACGAAGAAAAATAAGCTTTCAGAGACAGAATATATTTGTAGTTGTTTTTGATCACTTATCTTTCGGGTAGGTGGTCTTTTTTTATTCATCAGGGCCCGATGAATTAATACATTTATCGAAAGGAGTAATTAGATATGAATTTGAGATTAGTAAAGGCTTCGGAAGAATATCGTAGCCAGATAAGTGACATGATGGAGGAATGGAATAGTTCTGGTGAGAAAATTGTTCCGTATGCAATTCGCCGATTGGATTATAGGGATTTTGAAAACTACTGTAATAACTTAGAGATTAAAGATGATAGTAGCGGCTTGGTGCCTGATTCCACGTTTTTCTGTTTTGATGAAGATAGAGATATTATGGTAGGAGCAGTGAATATCAGACACTATTTGAATGAAGCTCTTTTACTCAATGGAGGACATATAGGTGATGGGGTAAGACCTTCTGAGAGAAGAAAAGGAATTGCAACAAAGATGATAGCTCTTGCATTAGAAGAATGTAGGAAATTAGGAATAGAAAAAGTATTGATGGTATGCGATAAGGAAAATATCGGGTCAGCAAAAAGTATTATTAATAATGGTGGTGTTCGTGAAAATGAAGTAGAGATTGACGGTGTTATAGAACAAAGATATTGGATTGATATTGCAAAGTAAAGGTAGGAGGAAACGATAATGAGCAAAAGAATAGAAATAGTTAGTTCATTTTATGACGATATTGACGAGGACAGCAGATTGAACAGGAGCCGTCATGGACAGTTGGAGTATGCAACTACTATGGAATATATTCATCGTTATGCGAAACAGGGAGCGAAGGTATTAGAGATTGGTGCAGGAACTGGTAGATATTCTATTGCATTAGCAAAAGAAGGATATATGGTAACGGCAGTTGAATTAGTGGAAAGTAATCTTGAAATATTGAGAAAAAATAGTAGAGGTATTAAAGATATTGATTCTTATCAGGGAGATGCATTAAATCTTAGCAGATTTGAAGACAATCAATTTGATGTCACCCTATTGTTCGGTCCTATGTATCATTTATACAGTAAAGAAGATGTACATAAAGCGATAGATGAAGCAATTAGAGTGACAAAAAGTGATGGAATAATTTTAATTGCATTTCTTTCTGTATATGCCATTATGTATGATAACTATCTTAATGGAAATCTTGCAGCAGGTATTGAAGAAAACTTTGATGATGGTTATGCGGTAAAACACTTTGAAGAACAGTTATTTACAGGATATGATATTGTAGAATTTGAGCAACTCTTTGAGATGCATAAGGTAAAATATTTATCTACGGTAGCGGTAGATAGTATTTTAGAATTATCAGAGGGAAGAAACGACTTTAGGATGTCAGATGAAGAGTTTGAGTTATTTGTTAAGTATCACTTGGCTACATGTGAAAAGAGAGAATTGCTCGGTAGCTCAAGCCATTTGCTTTATATTTGCAAGAAAGAAGGCTAAATCATAGTTTGTGTTAAAGGAGGTGTAACGATAATGTTGGAACAGCAAGATATCCACCAGAAGATTGTAACTGAGAATATTAGTACAATAAAAAGGAGATTGACTATGAAAACAATAGATAGCGAAGTGCTTGCTGGATATAATTCCGGCATTGAAAAAGGACGTTTACACCGTGGACTTGGACTTATTGAGTTTGAGAGAACAAAAGAAATACTTTTGGAAGAATTGCCACCGCCACCGGCAGTTATCTATGATATAGGTGGAGGGTATGGAGAATATTCTTTTTGGCTTACTTCTCTTGGATATGAAGTATATCTGTATGATATTGCAGAAGAAAATATACGGATGTCAGAGGATATGTCAAAGGATTGTGGTCTAGTATTAAAAGAGTCAAAGGTTGCCGATGCAAGGAATATAAACAAAGCAGATTGTTCGGCAGATGCTATTCTTTTGTTTGGTCCGTTGTATCATATTATTGAACCAGAGGAGCGAATGTTATGCTTAAAGGAATGTTACCGGTTGTTAAAAGCTAATGGGGTGTTGTTTACAGCTAATATTACGCGTTATTCAACCATGATAAAGTATGTAGCGGAATATGACCGTAGACCATATCTGGATGATAAGGATTTTTACAAAATGATTGAGAATACCGTCGATACCGGAGTACATACCAAGAAGCCAATGGGATTGGCATATTTTCATACTCCGAAAGAACTGGAGAAAGAAATTGAAATTGCAGGATTTATAGATATTGGTATGAGAGGTGTGATAGGACCGTGTTGGCTTATTCGTAATCTGGATGAGGCGTGGGAAGATGCTACAAAGAGAGAAACTATTATGAAGGTAGTGCGTTTGCTGGAAAAAGAGGAAAGTATTATGGGATTATCAACACATTTTCTGAGTATTTCAAGGAAAATCTAAATGATAATATTCGGGTTATAGGGTGATAATCCTAACGTGCATGACATAGGAAATGCAGTCTGTCAGCATAGGTTGGTTATGCAATTCTATGCGTATCCTGCTCTTTATTTGATAATGTATTGCCAGATGAACCGGCAAAATTGTCAGTTGCCCAGAACACTTGATTTTACTGGAGTTTCGTTGCCGAATTGTCCGGAAAAGACAATTTGGTTTGCTTCAGAGGATGCAACCTATAAAAAGCATATTGGATTGATTTGATTGAGATGGTGAAAAAGTGCCATCTCAATTTTTTGTTATGGCGACGAGGAAAATAGGCATTGTGCTTGCACGGATGCCTGTTTGACGACCGCTAATCAGAGTGCGATTTGCATAGAATATCGCACTCTGTAATTTTTTCAAACTTTTTTATCAAATTTTTGCAATTAGCTTTTTCGAACCCTAAGTACATAGTGTAGGAAAAGTTAGAAGGATTAAATTTTTGATGCGCAAATTTACCTTCAGCTTTTTTGAAACCTAAATAGTATGCAGAGCCATAAGAAAGGAGAGAAAAAGAATGGACAAAGAATTATTAGGAAATTTAAGAACGTATAGTGAGGTATACGAGTATGTTTCGAAAGGAACAAGAACAAAGGAGGAGCTTTTTAAGTATTTACAGGAAATAGGAAAGGCAAGAAGTACGGCAGATGAACAGGTAAAAAAGGTATTTGCGAATCAGATTCAGTTGATGGTTATAGATGACGAACGTGTATCCATTGACAGTGCCAAAGCGTATAGCTTTGTGTCTGATATATGCGAATGCTTTGGGTTATCTGTAGTATGTAGTCCACATACACCGAAGCCGGAGGAAGAGATACGAAAACTCAAGGAAGAAAATAAGAAATTGAAAGAGGAACTACAACGTGCAACGGAGAAGCCAGTAGCAGATGCAATTATCAATCATATGGAGAATTCAAGAATAAGTTTAGAAACCGTGGAATTATATACATCAGAAGGTGAACATAAGCCGTTTTTCTTGATTGATTCTAGCGAGAAGATTAATGCAGAACGAGTATTAAGTGTGCAAGGTGGTGAGCGTGATTCAATCTATCGTATCATTCACGATTATAGAAAGAGGTGATTTTTTAAAAAAATGGGTATATGCGCGTACACATCTTGAAAAGATTGATAAAACCAAGTCAAAACGTAAGAAAACAATTACTTATGATGAATTGCAAGAAGAACGCATAGCATACATTAATGAGATTTTAGATAATCCAATGTTTTCAAATCAAAATAAGTTGACGATGTATGCGGCATTAGTGCGAAAAGATCATAAGGAGATGGCAGACCTTATAGAAATGGCAGACCTTATAGAAATGGCAGCTAGATATGGATTAGATGCAAGATACACGATTAAGATGTTGGAAGAAACAGAGTGGAATATATGGCGATTTAGAAGTTTCTTGAAAGCAGGAATGAGCCAAAGTGAAATTCGTATGAAACGTGAGGCAGCGAGAGAGTTTATTGCTGGTGAATGGAATGTTGTAGCGGAATATAACGGAAAAAGATGTCGTTTCCAGATGGTGCCTATGGACGAGTTACAACTGTTTTTGGAGCTTCTAAAGGGCGAGTATTATGAAGAGGCAACAAGGGTGTTGGATAAGGTAATCAATACCAAGAGGCAGGCATCCTTTGTAAATGATGATTATGCGGAAAATTTGATTGTTCAAGATGTAGTAAAGAAAGATGAGAGGGGGATTAATCATAAAGCATCAAAAAGTTGAAATAAAAGAACGTGATGAATGGAGCAGCTTGGCAGAGTTCCTTGGGAACATAATAGCAAAATATGCAGAAACAATAGACCTGGATTCTCTACCAGAGCCTGATAAGTATCTTGCTCAGAAGCGTATAAAGGGAATCTATAAGAAATATATGGAACTTAGCAAACATCATAGAAAGAATATAAAATGGGTTGACTATCCGAATATATGGTGCTAATCTATTCGCAGATACGAGAAAACGGAATATATGTGTAATTTACGTATATACGAGTGAGCAATGGAGAGATAGTATGATTATCAGTGAAAGAATATTTAAAATTTTAAAAGATAAAAATATGTCGCAGAATGCTTTTGCAAAACAGGTAGGATTAGCAAGTAGTACTATTAGTGATTGGAAGACGAAGAAGACCAACCCATCAGCGGATAAGATTATGGATATATGCATGGTACTGGAAGTGACACCGGAACAGTTGCTAACCGGAAAAGGTATTGATGAGGAATACGTAGAATACAAGCCTAAGAAGGTTAAGGCAGAGCCGGAAATATCTAAAGCTGACATTCGTATCATTGAGGATATTCATGCTATGAAAGATGCACAGCGTAAAAGACTTATGAAATATATGGAGGCTTTGAAGCAAATAGAGGCATTGGAGGATATGGAGTGATTTAAGGTGCAAAAATTGCACCTTAAATTTAGAGAACTTGATATCAAGTTAAGGACTAAAGATTGGAGGAATACTATGGCAGAAGGCACAAAGTTGATGACAGTAGATAATATATGTAACCGAGTCTATATAATAAGAGGGCAGCAGGTTATGCTTGATTATGATTTAGCAGAGATTTATGGATACGAAGTCAAACGCTTAAATGAACAAGTGAAACGTAATATCGCAAGGTTCCCGGATGATTTTATGTTTCAATTAACAAAAGATGAGATAGATTTCGTGAAGTCGCAATTTGCGACTTCACGAAACCATAATATGTATGAAGGACAAGAAGGTGGAAGAAGAAAAGCACCATATGCCTTTACCGAACAAGGAATATATATGTTGGCAACGGTTCTTAGAGGAGAACTCGCAGAGCAACAAAGTATATTTATTATGCGAGCATTTCGTGAGATGCGCCATTATATAAAACAGAATCAGCAATTTGTTACGCAATCGGAAATGAGACTTGTAACTGCAAAAGTATCAGAGATGTCTGTACAAATGGCAAGTATATCAGATAGACAACATAAAACAGAACAGAAGGTTGACGATATTCAAAAAAGCATAGACACACTTAATGAAAATTTTGTATCTGATAAGGATTTCAAAAACTTTGTTATTTATAAAGGTCAAAAGTTTGAAGCGGACACTGCGTACATAGATATTTATCAGAAGGCGACAACAAGTATTTATGTTGTGGATGATTATATGAATACAAAGACATTACAACTTTTGTCACAGAAAAAGCAAGGTGTGGAAGTTGTTTTATTTACAGAGAATGGGCATGGTAGAAAAGGATTTCTGACATCAGCAGTTGTAAGTGATTTCAGCAATCAATATCCACCACTTCGAATCAAATCCAATCCGGATTGTCACGACAGATTGCTTGTGCTTGATTATGGTTTGCCTACAGAACAAGCATATCATTGTGGAGCATCCAGTAAGGATGCAGGTAAGAAATTATGTGCTATTAATAAGATTGAGAACACCTTAATGATTCATCCGGTAATGGACAATTTATTATCGAGTGCAGATAAGGTTATTTAATTTTCAAGGTCGCAATTTGCGACCTTGAAGCATATATGACCGAAAGGAGATTTTATGAGTAAAACAAAGGTTTACATATACACGCGAGTTTCTACATCTATGCAGATAGATGGTTATTCTCTGGATGCACAGAAATCACGTATGAAAGCATTTTGTGAATATAATGATTATGAAATAGCTGGTGAATATGAGGATGCCGGTAAATCAGGTAAGTCCATAGAGGGACGAGCTGCGTTTAACAGGATGTTAGACGATATAAAATCTGGTAAGGACGAGGTATCCTTCGTCTTAGTGTTCAAATTATCAAGATTCGGACGTAATGCAGCGGATGTATTAGCGACGTTACAAACCATGCAGGATTTTGGAGTAAATCTCATCTGTGTTGAGGATGGTATTGATTCATCTAAGGAAGCGGGAAAACTTATGATTTCTGTATTGTCTGCGGTGGCGGAGATAGAGCGTGAAAATATTCGAATTCAGACAATGGAAGGTCGTATGCAGAAAGCTCGAGAAGGGAAGTGGAACGGTGGCTTTGCTCCCTATGGTTATAAATTAGTAAATGGCAAATTAGAGATAAATGAGGAAGAAGCAGAGGCGATTCGTATTATCTTTGAACAGTATGTAAATACAGATATTGGCGCTAATGGGCTTGCAAAATATCTTGAAAATCATGGTGTAAAAAAGATAGCAAGACAAAATGGAAAGAATCCGTTGTTTGATGCTTCACTCCTTCGTAGAATTATAAAGAACCCGGTATATTGTGGAAAGATTGCCTATGGCAGGCGTAAAACAGAAAAGGTTCATGGTACAAGAAATGACTATCACCTTGTAGAGCAGGATGATTATTTGTTGGTAGATGGTTTACATGAAGCGATTATATCAGAAGATGTTTGGAATGCTGCACAAGAGAAGATTGAGCGATATGCTAAAAAATATGAGCATGTGAATATGCAGAAGAATGAGAAGGTACATATGTTGTCAGGAATTATCAAATGCCCAATATGTGGCGCAGGGATGTATGGCAACAAGAGTATCAAACGCAGAAAAGATGGAACCAGATATCGTGATTTCTTCTATTATGGCTGTAAGCATCGCAATATGACAAGAGGTCATAAGTGCGATTATAAGAAGCAGGTAAATGAAGAGTTGATTGATAGTGCAGTTTCTGAAGTTATCAAGAAGCTTGTGAGCAATCCAAAGTTTGCAGAGTTAATGCGTGAGAAAATCAATTTGCAGGTGGATACTTCTGAATTAGATCGAGAAATCGCAAATTATGAAAAACAATTACGACAGTATTATAATGTTAAGGATAGCATACTTGCAGATATTGATGATTTGGATTATGAAGATAAGCACTACAAACGAAGAAAAGCAGATTTAGAGGAGAGACTATATAAAGCATATGATAGGATGGATGAGATTGAAAATTCTCTGGCTGGTGCGAAAGCAAAGAAATGTTCTATTATGGCAGATAAAGTAACCGGAGATAATATCTATAAAGCACTGATTTACTTTGATGATTTTTATGATAAAATGAATGATAGTGAACGTCGTGAATTCATGACAGTACTACTTGATAGTGTGCAGATTTATGAAGAACGACAGCCAAACGGACAGTGGCTTAAGTCTATGGAATTCAAGCTTCCGATTATCAGGGAAGATATGAAGTTGCGTTTGGACAATGATTCACATGTGGAGACAATCTGTCTTTTGTCCAAACGGAAAGACGGATGATATAACATTATATTTGTGGAGAAAAAGCCATGGCAATAGAGAGAGTTAGAGAGTATTTTAAAAAGTGGAATATAGAAGATCGTATTCTGGAATTTGATGTATCCAGTGCAACGGTAGAGCTTGCAGCAGAGGCACTTCACTGCGAATGCGCACGCATTGCAAAAACTTTATCCTTTCGTGTTGGTGAGCAGGCAATTCTAATCGTGACAGCCGGGGATGCTAAAATTGATAATGCAAAATACAAGGCAACCTTTGGAACCAAAGCTAAAATGCTTTCTTTTGAAGAAGTAGAGCCGCTAATCGGACATGGTGTAGGAGGTGTGTGCCCCTTCGGGATAAAGGAAGGAGTAAAAGTGTATCTGGATGAAAGTATGAAGAGATTTCAAACGGTTTTTCCTGCATGTGGAAGTTCCAATAGTGCAATTGAACTTACCATTTCTGAACTGGAACAGTACTCCGGGTATGAAAAATGGGTTGATGTCTGCAAGCTTACCATGGTATAAATGTTTCAATTATGAACGACCTGCCAAGAGCGGTACATTGCCCAACTTGGGCAGACACAAAAGCAATTACGAGGAAATGAAATAGGTCCACATTGCTTTATTAATATATTTTGGACCTACAAATTCTGTGAGCGTAAGCAAGTTTATAGGGCCAATAGGCGCTATTTGTGAGTGTTGAGCCTACAAGGAAAACTTTTTCGTCAGTCTAAATAGGGCATATATGAAGTGATGGGCAGATATTAATTAAGATGCCAAGAAAGAATGTGGGGCCATATCGTTTGTAAGACAAACATTGGCCCCACATTATCTATATCAAAAGAGAAAACTTTAAATTGAAGTGACACTTTTTTCAATTAAAAAGCAATAAAATAAGCCTTGCTTCCCCACAATTTTATCAAGTATACTAAAGGCAGGAATCATCTTTTATTGAAGGAGGGGAACGTCTTGTTAGATATTCTGGCGTCATCTGTTGATATTTTAATTCAGTTTTCTACTATTTTTTTGTGTCGGCGTTATGTTTTTTTAGAAAAAGGATTCGAAGAAAAAAAACAGCACTATTATAATCTGATTTCTATTTGTCTGCTACTGATATTTAATTTTATGTTTGGTGCTACCGCAGCACAAGTCCTGTTATTTTTTATTGGGGGTATCAATATCGCTCTTTCCAGGAAAAAATATAGAATCCGAGGATTTTTCCTTATTATCCCCATAATAGGAATCGTTAATGGAGTCATCGTACCAATTTTGATTATGTCCAAAATAATCTTTGGATTCAGGGACGATCCATTACAATATATTTTCATCACTTATGGAATCCTCATTTTCTTTGGTATCTTGTTTTATTTCAAAGGGAAAAAATGGCGTAATCAGTTTGAAATGCAGACGGGAGATAGACATTTACAGAAATGGGAAAGCCTCCTGCTTGGTATTGTCGGTGTTTTAATGATGGCTTTTTCCACTATGATAGGATATTCTACCGAATTAATACAGAACCAGACGGAACTTGAAAATGAAACAATCCTTGTTCAAGATATTGCGGGACAATTTGTATCTAATTTATTTTTAACCTGCCTTGTTTCTTTCGTGCTTTCCATTACCATTATTGTGCTGATTATGCAGGGCAATAAGCGTTCTTATTACTACGAAAGAGTTGGTCGCATGACCCTTCAAATGGTACATGCATTGGCGAATACCATTGATGCCAAGGATTCCTATACGAATGGCCATTCCACACGAGTAGCCCAGTATTCGGTTATGCTGGCAAAGAAAATGGGCTACAGCAAGGATGCATTAGAACGTGTGCAATATGCAGCACTCCTTCACGATATAGGAAAAATCGGTATTCCTGTAGAAATTATTAACAAACCGGCAAAGCTGACAGATGAAGAATACGAAATCATCAAAACGCATCCTGTAATCGGCTCCAATATTTTGAATGAAATAACGGAATTACCGGACATTTCCATTGGTGCCAGATACCATCATGAGCGGTATGATGGAAAAGGATACCCTGACCACTTAAAAGAAATGGAGATTCCTGAGATTGCCAGAATTGTAGGAGTTGCCGATGCGTATGATGCTATGAGCTCTAAACGAAGCTACCGGGACGTATTACCTCAGGAAGTTGTCCGCAAGGAAATTGAAAAAGGCAGAGACAGCCAATTTGATCCTAAGATAGCAGATGTCATGCTTTTGTTGATGGATGAAGATGTTGATTATGAGATGCATGAGTAATCGCTTTTTCGTACGATTTACAGAATTATACAAAATAATTTGATACGAATTTGAATAGCAACTTTTTGTGAGGATTATTTTTATGAAAAATAGTAAGGTATTAGGTGCTTTGCTGGCCGCAAGCTTTTGTGCGTCAACAATGACGGCATGTGGAGTGTACGGGGCACCGGAGGATTATGAAGAGGTAATTGCTACCGAGACGGAAGAATCAGATGTGGTTATTTCCACAGAAAAAGAAAACAATGATACAGAGATGGTAAATAGTGATACGGAGTATTGTCCGGATAAAGAACAGGAACTTTGTGTTTATGGCCCGCCGGAGGATTTCGAATAGGAGATTGATGTGAAGGATATATATGCGGATCTTCCAAATGAAATAAAACAGCAGCATTTTGATCAATTAAATGACTATAAGGAAATGCTCAGAAAAAATCCAGAGCTAAGATCACTTTTTATTGAGATGACGCTTAACTGTAATGAGCATTGTCTGCATTGCGGAAGTAATTGCGGCGAGGTTCGGATGGAAAATCAGCTCAGCGATTACGAAATAATTCAGACTTTAATCAAGCTAAAGGATGATTTGACCAAAGAGAAAAAAGGCCTGCCATTTATAAATGTTACAGGGGGCGAGCCGTTGCTTAGACCTCATTTATGCGAACTGATGGCAACCATCTCAAAGCTTGGATATAAGTGGGGGATGACAAGTAATGGGGTATTGATAACCTCTGAAGTGGCAAAGCAGCTAAAGGATGCCGGCATGTATTCGATAGGAATCAGTCTTGATGGATTACTTAAGACTCATGAGTGGTTCAGGCAGACAAAGGGCTCCTATGATAAAGCGTTAGAGGCAGTGGATCATTTAATATGCGCCGGTATTGAGAAGGTAATGATTACGACCGTCGTACATAAGAAAAATATCAATGAGCTTGATTTGATGTATGAAGTTATAAAAGCCCATAACTGCAAGATGTGGCGAATAATAAATGTAGAACCGATAGGTAGGGCATTAACCAATAAGGATTTGATGCTTACTTCGGATGACTACAAATATATTATTAACTATATAGCGGACCATCAGGAGGATGAAACTGAAATTTTATATAGCTGCAATCATTATTTAGGGCTTGAGTTTGAAAGAAAAATACGACCATGGTACTTTTTTTGCAGGGCGGGACTGCAAGTGGCAAGTATTCAATACAACGGGGATATTAGTGCGTGCTTGGATATTGAAAGACGCCCTGAGCTTATTTTTGGAAATATAAGAGAAGATAATCTCTTGGATATTTGGAAGGATAAGTTCAAAATTTACCGAGAGCACAAAGAAAATAAATCTAAGACCTGCAAAGAGTGTGAGCATAAGGAAAACTGTCAGGGTGGTGGATATCATACCTGGGATTTTGACAGAAATGAACCACGAATATGTATGGTCAAAGAACTTCAGTTGAAGTAATCGCCCGGATAAATCTTCGGGTGCATCTAAGTTAATAAAACTGTTACTGGATAGTAATGTGATTAGCCAAATGGAGTAGGCAATAAGGGAAGGATGCAGGTTAGAGAAATGAAAGGCGATATAGTTCGTTGCATGGAACTCTGTCTTATAATTATAATGTTGTGTATGAGTGGTTGTGGACATTCTAATGAGAAAGTTCTCCAAGTGACGCTATCTGAAACAGTAACAGAAGTTACGGAAAAGGAAGATGATGCAGTGGAATTATATAAGGGTGAGTCTCAGTATGAAATACAAACAATTGAAATGGAGGATATTGCGTCAGAGAGTATTCTTTGTGAAAACATTTTAGCGGATGTAAAAAATGGATATGACAATGAAGAAATCTGCAGGCTGTATAAAGATATTATTGTAGATTGCGAAACCATATGTAACGAAGGAAAAGATAATTCAAAAGGGGAGGTTGTACCGCTGTGGATTGATTATGCTGAATATGATATCAACAGCGATGGCTTGGAAGATTATATTGTTTTATTAAGTGGTTGTGGCTATGAAGGTAGTGAAGGGATAACGGCTGACATTTTATTGCGACAGGAAGATGGGGAGTTCGTATGGGTCAGCATGCCTGTCAGTAGATATAGCGAGGGATCATCAGAGGTTTTTCAATACTATATGATGTTGCTGGATAGTGGGGATGAGAGATATCCATGGCTTGTGTTAAAAAACAGTGACGGGTTAAAAATTTATGGTTTAGAGGAGATCGAGGATCAGACATCTCATCGATATACAGGACATGCTGTAAGTGCAACAATATTACAAAGAGAAGAAGAAAAAGAAGGACTTTGCTGCAGAGTTACGGAAGTTTTTTCAGAAGTCGGTGTTACGGGGTGGCAGCATCAGGCATGGATTCGTGTGTGCGAATCTCCTGAGAGAAATGGTGTTTCACAAGTTATGACTGGAGAATGCAGTCACATGGTGAATCTTGACAGAAAAAGCAGTCTGGATATTTGGGATGTAAATGATGATGGCTTTTTGGATATCGTCTATGATGAAGGGACTGTAGGTGGAAGCGGTGGCTCCTTTAGTCAATATGGTGTGTTTGTTTGGGATGAACAAAGTAAAAGATACAGGGAATATGTCTTTCCGTTGATAAATCGTATTGACAAAGAAAAACACCAGTTATATGTGGCATATCAGAGCGGTGCACCTGATCAGTATTATGTAATTTATGGGTTGAGAGATGGACAATATGAGCCGTTCAAGGAATTACATTTGCAATATGATGCAATTTGTGAGGAAGAAGGTAATTATATTGATAAAAGCAGAGCTATTTACAGCGAGTGGGGAGAAAAAGTAGAGGAGACGGATATTTCTGATTTAGACTGGGATGAGACGAAGGAGTTGTTAGAAAGAAAATATCCGGAATTTACATTCTGGCGGGAAGGATAGAATATAGATTTTTTCATGTGCCCCTTGACATCCCAAGAATCAAGTGATACTCTAAAAATAGATTAACCGTTTAAGCAAACCGGTATATAAAACTGGTTTGCTTAAAATATAGCATTTTATTTAAACGGTTAAATAAACATATTTTTCAATGAAAAGAAAGGAAGAGAAGGTATGAAAAAGGGTAGAAAAGGATTATGGGTTGCAACAATACTGGCGGCAGCAATGCTTGGAGGCTGCGGCGGGCAGAAAACAGCAGATACAAGTGCCATAGCGGACACGAGTGCCACAGAGGTGCAGAGTGAGGTGGCGGAAAACTTTACAGTCACTTTTTATGACTCAGACGGAACCACGGTATTAGAGACAAAGGAAGTGACAGCGGGAAGCTGTGTTGAGGAATTTGAACCGGAAAAGGAGGGTTATGCCTTTGCGGGATGGTTTGCAACTCCGCAGATGAGTCACCCCTTTGATTTCGGAACAGAGATTACAGCAGATACTCCGGTATTTGCAGGCTTTGTATCCTATCAGGAGGATACTAGAAGCTGGGCAATTGTGGGAAGCGGCAGCAGTGCAGCTTTAATCGAGTCTAACTGGGGCAAGGTTATCAATGATACTCACATGATGCAGAGAGAAGATGTAGAAGGTGCGAATGTGTATACGATTACTCTGGATTTGATGGAGGGAGATGAATTCCAGTTCGCCATTGATACCGCATGGTCTGATCAGAGAGGCTTCGGTTATTTAGACAGTATTGAGAAGGACGGCGTGGAGTATTTTGCCAATTCGGGAAGCCTGGGAGATGCCAAGGTCCGCAAGGCGAATATCAAGGTTGAGGTGCCCGGTAATTATTCCTTTACACTGACCACCTATCCGGCAGAGGATTACTATGACACTGCGGATGCATATTATACAGAGGCAGGAAAAGAGAATTTCAATTACAGCAATTACGACCGCATTACCTGGACATACAACGGTGAGGCTGCTTCCTCCGGTGTGGAATACGAGACCGATTATTATATCAAAGGTGCAGTGATTACCGGCTGGGAGGATGTATATACGGATGAGACCAGATTTGTGGAGCAGGATGGTGTGTACACTCTGTCCATTGAGCTGACAGAGGGAGATGAATTCCTGTTCACGACATTGCTTACGAATGGGGATAGTCAGAGTGTGGGAAATGAGTATGTGCGCTACACGAATATCGATGCGGGTGACAGTGACAGTCTTGCCTGCGTAACGGAAGGCAGCAGTGCCAATATGATGGCAGCAAAGGACGGAACCTATACCTTTACCTACAATCCGGAAACAAAAGTATTGCAGGTATCCTGCCAGTAAACAAAAAAGGAAAGTCAGATGCGGACGTCATGCTGCGTGTCCGGAGTACGGTCCAGTGCATATTCCATACATGTGAAAAGTGCCTCGGCCTTTTCTGTGGTAAGCAGAGGCTTATAACAGATTCTCTGGGCGGCATCGTCTGCGTCCGCCAGCAGGCTGTACAGAGAATGCTCTAAAACTAAAAGATGGTCTTTTCGGTATGTAGCAAGTTCCTCCGGAGTGTCGATATAGATTACCTCAGAGAAGGTCTGCTCTAAGAGTGCTTTGCGCTCCTGATTGGAGGGCGTAAGGGAAATCAGCTTATAGGATGCTCCTCCGAAAAAGGCGTCTGCTTCTTTGGCTATGCGGCTGTAATCGGAATTGATCTGGAAAAAGAGACCATTTCCGGAAACCATGCAGTCTAAGGCCAAAAGAGGAATAAAATTGCGGTCACCGATCTCAAAGAAATATTCCGATGGTGTATCGCAGCAGATAATGGAATCTGCCTGATCATAGCGTTCCGTGAAGGAACGGCTCAGATAGGTAAGACCATAGTTTTTGTCATGAAAAAACGACGAGAGAAAATTCATCAGATGCATTTGCTCCGCAAGCTTTAAGACGGAAGCCTCCGGTGAAACGTAAAGAGCCACCATGCGCTTACGGCTGGTGGCAAGAGCCTGGGCAGAAGGGTTGGGTGTGTAGCCCAACAGATTGCTGATCTGCAGCACCTTTTTTCGGGTGGCATCACTGATGCGGAGATCTGTGCGGTTGTTGATTACATAGGATACGGTTGCCACTGAGACACCTGCCTCGCGGGCTACATCCTTGATGGTAATTCGATGACTCAATGTGAAATATCCCCCTTGGTTTTTCGTCGTTCTTATCACAAGTTATAAAGAATTTTGGGGATTTTGTCAATAACAGAAAAGGAGAAACAGGGAGAAATGAATGAGTATGCATTATTGCATATGCCGGATTCCAGATATTGTTTTGCAGTGGGAGAAAAGGAGCTGGTGATTCGGCTGAGGGCATCCAAAGAGGACCGTGGAGCTGAGGTCTATCTGGTACATGCACCGAAATATGTCTTCCATGACAAGCGGGAGCGCACGGCCATGAAGATCTGCTACAGCGACCGGCTGTATGATTATTACGAGATAGAGCTGCAGCTTGAGGATGTCCGATTTGCCTATATTTTCGAATTCCGGCAGGATGGTAATACATATTATTATAGTGAGGATGGTCTGACGGAGGAATACCGTTTTGAGGAGAGTTTCTACAACTTCTTCCAGATGCCATATATCAATGCCAATGATTGTATGCCTGTGGTACAATGGATGAAAAGTGCCGTGTTCTATCAGATTTTTGTGGAGCGCTTTCGAATCGGAAATATGAAAAAGGATATGTCCTACATCAATATGGAATGGGGAGATCTTCCTCATCCAAAAAGCTTTGCGGGCGGAGACCTAAAGGGCATTATACAGAAGCTGGACTACATCCGGGGGCTTGGTGTCAATGCTTTATATCTTACTCCGATTTTTGAATCGATTTCCAACCACAAGTATGATACCAAGAATTATAAAGAGATCGATTCCAGATTCGGAAGCAAGGAGGATTTTCATACGCTGGTGCAGGAGGCACACAAGCGTGGAATCCGCATCGTGTTAGATGCCGTGTTCAACCACTGCAGCATGCAGCTTTTTGAGTTTCAGGATGTGCTAAAGAACGGCAAAGCGTCCCCTTACTATGACTGGTTTCTCATTGATGGGGATTATCCGACACCGGAAAATGTCAACTATGAATGCTTTGCAGCCTGCAATTATATGCCGAAGCTCAATACGGCAAATCCTGCAACCCAGGAATTCCTTTTGGATATCGCCTGCTATTGGATTCGGGAGTTTGATATCGATGGCTGGAGACTGGATGTGTCGGACGAAGTATCCCATGCATTCTGGCGGCGTTTCCGGGAAGCGGTAAAAAAGGAAAAGCCGGACTGCGTGATCATCGGGGAGAACTGGCATGATGCATATCCATACCTGATGGGTGACCAGTATGACAGCATTATGAACTACTCTTTCACAAAGGCGTGTCTGGACTATTTTGCCCGGGGCTATCTGAATGCAGAGCAGATGGCGGAAAAATTGAGCGGAAACCTGATGCGCAATACAAAGCAGGTCAATGAGATGATGTTAAATCTTCTGGATACCCATGATACGCACCGGTTTTTCACCGAGGTTGGGAAGGACAAGAATAAGCTGCTGGCTGCCATCGCACTGGAAATGGTATTTCCGGGAGCCCCGTGTATCTACTACGGAACGGAAATCTGTATGGAGGGCGGTTATGACCCGGATTCCAGACGCTGCTTTGACTGGGAGGAAAGTCATTGGGATTTCCATGTGATGGAGACCATCAAAACCCTGACGGGATTGCGGAAAATAAAACAGCTTCAGCAGGGAGCCGTGGAGCTTGGAGAAGAGCAGGGAATGCTAAAGCTTGTGCGCACCTATGAGGACAGCTCCATCTATCTGTACATCAATCTGACAGGGGAAGAGATCCCTCAGAATTCAGAAAAAAACGGATGGGATGTTCTGTGCTCCAACCGGCTGGAAGGAAATGTACTTAAAGATGGCGGCTTTGTGATTTATGCGTCAAATGTTCAGTAAAGAATTGACATACAGGAGGGGGAAGAATGAAGAAGAAAAGCCTTGCAATGCTGCTTGTGGCAGTAATGGGAATGAACGTGCTGTGCGGCTGTGGTGAAACGGAAGAAGAAACGGCAAAAGCCGGTGGAAATTCTACGGAAAATGCAGTATTTAGCGGAGAACTGGAACGGAATGTAACAATCCGTGTGCTGGAAAATGATACGGCAATTTCCAAGGGGTATTTTGAGGAACTGATTACTGCGTTCAATGAGGCTTATGCAGAGTACGGAATTGTGGCGGTGGATGCCAACATGGATCAGTATCTGGATCTGGCAAACGACGGCCCTTACGGCTATGGACCGGATGTGCTTTATCAGGCCAATGACGTAATCATGAAATATGTGGATGGAAAACACATATATCCGCTTCCGGTGGAGAAACTGGAGTGCTATGAAAAGGTCCCGGAGGTGGCATGGAATGCCTACAAAGCCGAGGTGGATGGAAGTAGCTACATCTGCGGAGTACCGGTAAATGTGCAGTCCGGCATGCTGTTTTACCGCAGGGATCTGCTGCCGGAGGATTGGCAGGAGAATTGGGATGACGACGGAAATAACGTGCCTGATATGGTGGAAAACTGGAATGATATGTATCAGTTTTCCACAGAGCGCCACGCGAATAATCCAGAGCAGTATGGATACATGAAATCCATCTATGATGTGTATTTTTCCAGCGGCTTTTTGTTCTCTTACGGGGGATATGTCTTCGGAGACAATAACACCAATCCGGAGGATATCGGATTCTCCGCGGGAGAGGCAGAGAAGGGCGCCTGGGTCTTAAGCCAGCTGGTGGAGAACATGACGGAGGAGTGTATTGATGACACCATTACCGTCAATGCCTACAGCAAGCTTGGAGACGGCACCTATTTTGCAACCATTACCACACCGGATCTGTATACAACATTTTTGGGTGAGATGGCATTAAACTATGAAAAAGAGGGACTTTCCAAGGCGGAGGCAGAGGAAAAAGCAAAGGAAAATCTGGTTATGACAACTCTGCCAAAGCTTCCGGAAAGCGGAGATCTGTCTGAGGAAAATCCGACCCTGATTGACACCAAGGCCATGGGCGGAATCAATGGATACGCCATCAGTGCCTACACCAAGGCTCCGAATGCCTGCCTTGCTTTTGTGGATTTTGCCACAAGCTATGAGATGATGATGGAGCGTAGCAGGATGCTTGGCATTGCACCGGCCCGAGAGGATGCGGCAGAGGCGGCGGGAGGAACCTCCGCACTGCTTTATGGAAATTTGGAATCCGGCAACATTGTTCTGATGCCTTCCATCACGGAGGTGGGGCAGATCTGGACACCGGGTCAGACGTTTTTCTCAGATCTGGCAAAGGACGGATTCCGCCCGGAAAACGAGAAAAAATATAAGGATCTTGCGTCTATGAAGGCGGGACTAGAGGCCGTCGATCAGGAAATCTATGATGCAATCTTTACCTTGCAATAGGAGTGTTTAAAAATGAAGAAGAAGTGGGAAGGATTTTTGACTGCAGGAAAGCACAGCAGCTATAAGGTGCGGCTGTCAGCAATCGTTATGGGGAGCGGACAATTTTTATACGGAAGCCGCATCAAGGGTGTGTTGTATTTTCTGGCAGAGATTGCCCTGGTATGGTACTTTATTGCCCGGGGCTTTCGTGATATTGCAGGCTTTTTTACCTTAGGCACGACGAAGGGAGATGCCTGGCTTGGCATTAAGGGAGACAACTCGGTTGTCATGCTTCTTATGGGGATTTTCGCATGGATTGTTCTGGGAGTGTTTATCAGCCTGTATGTGATGAATCTCAAGGGAGCCTATCAGCTTCAGCTTAGAATCGAAAGTGGGAAAAAGGCACTGCCGTTTCGAGAGGAGCTGGCACAGCTTTTGGATAAGAAATTTTACATAACTGTGCTTGCACTTCCGGTTTTGGGAGTGTGTGTATTTAATATTCTTCCGATTGTTTTTATGATTCTCATTGCCTTTACCAACTATGGAGGTGCCATTGTACCGCCGGAGCTGGTGGACTGGATCGGATTTGGAAATTTTAAGAAGCTGGTGACGCTATCCCAGTTTGCCCCGACTTTTTTCAAGATTCTTGCGTGGAACCTGTTGTGGGCGGTGGTATCTACAGCACTGAATTACTTTGCAGGGCTGGGGCTGGCGCTGCTTCTGGATAAGGAATGCGTGAAGGGCAAGGCATTCTGGAGGGCATTTCCGGTGCTTGCCTACGCGATTCCCGGATTTATCACGCTGGTGGCATTTAAGTTCATGTTTTCCTATGGCGGGCCCATCAACCAGATGATTGTAAAAGCAGGAGGAACGGCAATCGGATTTCTGGATCTGGATGCAGGCTGGATGGCGAGAGGAATCGGCCTTGTGGTCAATTGCTGGATCAGTGTGCCCTCCATCATGCTGCTGGCCACCGGACATTTGGCCAACCGGGATATGTCGTTGTATGAGGCAGCAAGAATCGACGGAGCAACGGCTTTCCAGCAGTTTCGCAAGCTGACGCTTCCCTTTATGCTTTTTGCGACGACACCGGTGCTTTTAGGACAGTTTATCGGTAACTTCAACAATTTTGGAATTTTCTATTTCTTACGTGGAGGTTTGTATGTGGACGGCTATTTCCTGGCCAGTGATACGGATCTGCTCATCAACTGGCTGTACAATCTGTCCATCGACAACAATTATTATTCCATCGGTGCAGCAATCAGTCTGGTTATTTTCCTGATTACATCGACACTGTCGCTGATTGTGTATATGCGGTCAGCATCCTATAGAGAGGAGGATACCTTCCAATGAAAAAGAGAGCTTCTATTTCACGGGTAATGGATGTGGGAACAACCTATCTTGTGCTGATTGCGGTTGCTTTTATCTTTTTCTTCCCATGCTTGTGGCTGATTATGGCGGCCTTTTCGGCATCCGGAAGCATTTACTCCTTCGATGGTTTTTTCCCATCCTCCTTCAGTATGGCTACGTTCCGGCGGTTGTTTACGGACACCACGCTGTACAACTATCCGAGGTGGTTTGCAAATACCCTTTACATCGCGACGGGAAGCTGCATTCTCGGAACGTTTCTTACGATTCTTACGGCGTATACTATGTCGCGTTTTACCTTTGGGATGCGAAAGCCGATGATGAAGATCACGATGGTGTTGGGAATGTTTCCTTCCTTTATGAGTATGACGGCAGTCTATCTTCTTATGACGCAGTTTGGTCTTATCAACCAGCGTTGGGGACTGATTTTGATCTATGCGGCGGGAGCACCGATGGGGTATCTGACGCAAAAGGGATTTTTCGACACGATTCCGAAGGCAATTGATGAGGCGGCTAAGATTGATGGTGCGACAAATTTTCAGATCTTTACGAAGATCAATCTGCCGTTATCGAAGCCAATCATTGTTTACACGGCGCTAACCTCCTTTACCTGGCCCTGGAGTGATTTCATTCTGCCGAAGCTGCTCTTAAAGGAGCGGGATTATTATACGGTGGCGGTGGGACTTATGAGTCTGGATGAGACGGAGTTTGCCCGGTTCGCCGCGGGAAGTGTATTTATTGCTGTGCCTATCGTGCTTCTGTATTTTTGCCTTGTGAAAAACATGGTAAACGGTATAGCGGACGGCGCAGTAAAGGGATAAATTTGTTTTAGAAAAGAAAGAGAGTTGGCGATTTCCATCATCACCAGCTCTCTTTTTACTTTAGGTCGAAAATCAGCTTGACAATAGTATGATTTCGTACTATTTTAGACAAAGTACGATTTCGTACTAAAGGAGAATACTATCATGAAATCATATATTTCAAATGAGATGAAACGCTATAATCACCTGGTGGGCGAAATTGAAGCAGTATATCATGATATTTCCCTGAGTCTGGGGCTGTCGGACAGTGCAATGATCATTCTCTATACCATTTGTGATAATGGAGACAGTTGTCTGCTGCAGGAGATAAGCCGCCGTTCCGGTATCAGTAAGCAGACCATCAATTCTGCGATTCGTAAGCTGGAAAAAGAAGGGATAGTTTATTTGGAATCAGCAGGCTCTAAAAATAAAAATGTTTGCCTTACAGAGGAAGGAAAGCAATTGGCAGGGCATACTGCAATCAGACTGATTGAGCTGGAAAATGATATATTTGCATCCTGGGAAAAGATGGATGTGGAGAAATATCTGGAACTAACGGAGCGGTTTTTGACTTCTTTGGAAGAAAAACGAAAAATCGTAATGGAGGAAAAATGAGCATTCAATTATCAGATCACTTTAATTATAGAAAACTTTTACGAATTACCCTGCCATGCATCATTATGATGGTGTTCACTTCCATATATGGTGTGGTTGATGGCTTTTTTGTATCGAATTTTGTTGGAAAAACACCTTTTACTGCTGTCAATTTTATTATGCCATTTCTGATGATTCTCGGTTCCGCAGGATTTATGTTCGGAACCGGAGGTGGCGCACTCATTGCGAAAACAATTGGGGAGGGCAAGGTAGAAAAAGCAAAGCATCTGTTTTCCCTTATTGTTTACACGTCAATAGTTTGCGGCGTTGTGCTGGCTGTTTTGGGAATTATGCTTCTTCGCCCTCTGGCATCTGCCTTAGGAGCCGAAGGACAGCTTTTGGAAGAAAGCGTGAAATATGGGCGTATTATTCTATTCGCAATTCCGGCTTACATTTTGCAATATGAATTTCAATGTTTGTTTGCCACCGCTGGGAAGCCGACGCTTGGACTTTTTGTGACGATTGCGGCAGGATTTACCAATATGATACTGGACGCATTGTTCGTGGCGGTATTCCAATGGGGACTGGAAGGGGCTGCTGCAGCCACAGCAATCAGTCAGTGCGTAGGCGGTATTGCGCCGCTCATTTATTTTGCACGACCGAACGGCAGCATACTCAAACTTGGGAAAACAGAATTTGATGGAAGCTCACTTGTGAAAACCTGTATTAATGGTTCTTCCGAATTGATGAGCAATATCGCCATGTCTGTGGTAAGCATGCTTTATAATGTGCAATTGTTGAAATATGCCGGAGCGGATGGAATAGCGGCATATGGGGTACTCATGTATGTCAGTATGATATTCCAGGCAATATTTATTGGTTATTCAGTCGGAATCGCCCCGGTTACCGGATATCATTTTGGGGCAGGAAATCATAAAGAACTGAAGGGCGTGCTGAGAAAAAGTCTTGTACTGATCGGCGCATTTGCAGTAGTTATGTTTGCTGCTGCTTACATTTTTGCAAGGCCACTTTCCATTCTGTTTGTGGGCTATGATGAGGGACTGCTTAATTTGACGGTTCGCGCATTCTCAATCTTTTCCTTTTCTTTTCTTTTTTCAGGATTTGCAATTTTCGGATCTTCATTTTTTACTGCGCTAAACAATGGACTGGTTTCCGCAGCAATCTCATTTATGAGAACTTTGGTATTTCAGATTGCAGCTGTTTTAATCTTTCCTCTTTTGTGGAAAGTGGATGGCATCTGGATGTCTATTGTTGCAGCAGAAATGATGGCAGTAGTCATAACAGTAATTTTTCTAGGAGTAAATCAAAAGAAATATCGGTATTAGGGGACGTGGCAAAAGGAACGTCCCCTATTAAAATTTCATAGAAAAAACGTTTTCTACTTGTTTTAATTTGTCATATTTACTATAATTATATATGGTTTTTATGAAAAATGGGGTGAGTGCGTATGTTAATGGAAGAGTCAGTTCGATTCGCTTTAGAGAATATAAGTGAAATTGTACTTTTTTTTGATTCAAACGGAAAAATTACATATGCCAATAAACTTGCCCAAAAAGCATTGGAATATGAAGATATTGCAAAGAACTGCCGGATTGCAGATATATTCCCTACGGAATTTAGCATTTCAGAGGGCAGGCTAAGTATAAATACAGACTTTTCGGAGGACGTGATTCAGACAAATGCCTATCGCAAAAACCGAACCTGTTTTCCCATATCCGTGCGGTTTACGGTGGAACCGAACGGCGGTTATCTTGCGATGGGGTATGACGCTTCACAGAAAATGTTTCTGACGAAAAAAATCGAGCAGGTACAGCAGGAGGCGGAAGCAGCATTAAAGGTCAAATCCGAGTTTGTCGCAAATGTGACCCATGAGCTTCGGACTCCGGTAAACGGAATCCTTGGCAACACAAGGGAGCTTGTGGAGAGGGAGGACGACCGGGAGAAGAAAAAACTGTTGTCTTTGATTGAGCGTGGCTGTGCAGATATGAATGCCATCATCAATAATATTTTGGATTTTTCCAAACTGGAAGCCGGAAAGTTTACATTAGAACCACGGGAATTTGAGTTCCGTGAAATGATGGATTATGTTTCATCCAACCATAAAAATAAGATTCACGAAAAAGGATTGGATTTTATCGTTACGATTGCGGATGATATCCCGAAGAAAATTATCGGAGATGAGCTTCGAATTGTTCAGATTTTAAACAATCTGTTATCAAATGCCAGCAAATTTACATCCGTTGGAAGGATTGTCCTTGAGGTTGTAAAGACCGCCCAGATTGACAACAGGATCGAGCTTTTCTTCCTTGTAATTGACACGGGAATCGGAATTGATAAGGAGGGACAGGAAAAGCTGTTTAAGAGCTTTTCCCAGGTAGATGCCTCTATCTCCAGAAGATACGGAGGAACGGGACTGGGGCTTAACATCTGTAAGCAACTGGTAGAGCTTATGGATGGTAACATTCACGTGGAGAGCGAAGAGGGAAAAGGCTCCATGTTCTCTTTCCATAT
Organism: Agathobacter sp.; assembly: GCA_051880175.1. Taxonomy (GTDB): domain Bacteria; phylum Bacillota; class Clostridia; order Lachnospirales; family Lachnospiraceae; genus Roseburia. Next base: position 34,191 of record JBJENM010000077.1, read on the forward strand.
CTGGGTAGAGATTCCCCAGGATGAGGTACAGGATGCAGCCCTGCAGGCACCGGTTGGCAAAACAATCAAGCCCCTTCATTTATCCAATATAGAGGAAAATCAAAATCTTTGGGTTTATGGGACCGATGAAAATCTGGATGAAATCAAACGTAAAATGTCAAAGCTGATTTTGTCTGTAGAGATGGATAACTGGGAAAAAGCAGAGCAGTTTATGGACGCCTTGAGAAAGCTTACGGAAAATGCTCCGCAGGAGATAAAAAGTGCAGTGCTTCGATTGAAGATGGCTGTACAAAAAGAGGATTACGATAAGACTATAGCTGCCTTTGAAAAGCTTCAACTATTGCTCTAGTCATGGAGGGAGTATGGCAAATTCAGGAGTACCGAAAATACTGATTGTGGATGATGTGGATACCAACCGCTTCGTCTTAAAAGACATTATAATGGATATGGGATATCAGCCGATTCTTACCGAAAACGGAGAACAGGCTTTAAAGATCATCGAGCGATATGATCTTTCTCTTATTATCTCCGATATTGCAATGCCGGTCATGGACGGATATGAGCTGTGTAAGGCCGTCAAAGCAGATGTAAATAAAAGGGAAATTCCGATTATTTTTATCTCAGCATTTGATAATCCGGCAGATGTTGTAAAAGGCTTTGAGCTTGGCGGAGCAGACTATGTGACCAAGCCATTTATTCCGGAGGTTGTAAAAGCGCGGGTTGAGCTTCATTTGAAGCTTTCTGAGTCCACAAAGGAATTGCAGGAAATGAATCGAAAGCTTCAGACTTCGGTTCGTGAGCAGCTTAAACAGATTGAAAAGGAAAAGAGCAGCGTATTATATGCTCTTATCCGTGTGGCAAGAGAAAATGCCGCATATGATGAAAAACATATGGACAGACTGAGCCAAGACTGTAGGATTTTGGCGGAAGCGATGCAGCTTTCTCCCCAATATGAGGATGAGATATCGGATATGTTCGTGGATACCATCGAAAATGCGGCACCCCTTTGCGATCTGGGAAATGTGTCAGTTCCCACGGATATTCTGCAAAAGAAAGATTCACTGACAGCAGATGAAATTGCACAGATTAGACAGCATACGGTCGTGGGTGCAAGAATACTAGGCGATATTGAAAACAGCGGCGATTTAAATGGCTTTATCAGCATGTCCAGAGATATTGCACACTATCATCATGAGAGCTGGGACGGAAGCGGCTATCCGGAGGGAAAGAAGGAGAATGACATTCCCCTTTCCGCACAGATCGTAGCCGTGGCAGGTGCCTATTGTGCACTGACAGAAAATCGTGCATATCGAGATGCTTTTACAAAGGAAGAGGCGCTGGATATTCTTTCGAATGAGGCAGGCAAAAAATATAATCCTGACATATTGAACATACTGCAAAAAATCAACCGGCAATTAATATAAAGACGGATGGTACAGATTTATGAACATGACTGAAGAAGAATTTAAACGGCTTTTTCGATTCTTAAAAAGCCGTTATGGAATTGACATGACCCGCAAAAAGGAAATTGTAAGCGGACGACTGGAAAATTATGTTCGTATGGAAGGCTATAGAAGCTATACGGAATATATGGATGCGGTGGAATCCGATTTTACCGGAAAACTGGAGAAAAAGCTGGTCAATCTGCTGACCACCAATCACACCTATTTCATGCGGGAATTTGAACATTTTGACTTTATGAGGAGCACAGTCCTTCCGTATCTTCGCAATCGGGAGGAACGAAGCAAAGATCTTGCAATATGGTGCGGCGCTTCCTCCTCCGGAGAAGAGCCGTACATGCTGGCGATGCTTCTTAAGGATTTTTTCGGATTGGAAGCGGATAAATGGGATACAAAAGTGCTGGCAACGGATATTTCCACGGAGGTGTTAAAACAGGCGATTGAGGGAGTGTATACGGCAGAACAGGTGGATGCTCTGCCGGAATCCTGGAAACGGAGGTTTATGAAGCAGCTTCCGGGACAGGAGAAATATCAGATGACCAAGGAAATAAAAAACGAGGTGATTTTCCGCCAGTTCAATCTCATGGACCCATTTCCGTTCCGTCGGAAAATGCATGTGATTTTCCTTAGAAATGTCATGATTTATTTTGATGCGGATACAAAAGCAAAGCTGGTCCGGAAATTATATGACGTATTGGAGCCGGGAGGATATCTGTTTATCGGAAGAACAGAAACGATAGACCGGACGGTGGCTCCGTTTCAAATGATACAGCCATCCATATTCCGTAAGCAGGAAGGTGTAAGATAACATTGCGAAAGATTAGAGTATTAGTGGTAGAAGATTCCATGCTTTTTCGGGAGCTTCTCGTAAAAAATTTAAATGAAGATCCGGGAATCGAGGTGGTGGCCACCGCAAAGGATCCATTCGAAGCCCGGGATATGATTCTGGAATACAAACCGGATGTCATGACACTGGATGTAGAATTACCGAAGATGAGCGGCATCGAATTTTTGAGAAAACTGATGCCACAGTATCCGATGCCGGTGGTTATGATCAGCTCCAGAAGTGATAAAGTGTTCGATGCAATGAATGCAGGCGCGGTGGATTTCGTTGAAAAACCTCCGGCAGGGTCCAATCGAATGCAGATCGAAGATTTTATCCGAAATGAGCTGCCGGTGAAAATAAAGATTGCTTCCATAGCGAAAATCAGCACAATCAAAAAAAATGCCAGGGACAGCATAAAAAATCAGGAAACACAAAGCGGCTCGGGCTACAGCAGAGACCTGATTGTCGCAATCGGAGCCTCTACCGGTGGCACGGAAGCAATTGCAAATGTGCTGAAGGGATACGGAACGGATATTCCCGGAATTGTAGTGGTACAGCACATGCCGGCCGGATTTACCGATATGTATGCAAAGCGTTTGAATGACCAGTACTGCCTCACGGTAAAGGAGGCAAAGAACGGAGATGTGGTAAGACCCGGACAGGTGCTGATTGCACCGGGGGGAGATCTTCAGATGGAGGTCATAAAGACAAACCAGGAATATCAGGTCGTTTTGAAAAAGGGACCCAAGGTAAATGGGCATTGTCCCTCTGTGGAAGTACTTTTCAATTCGGTGGCAAAGGCTGCCGGAAAACGTGCTGTGGGAATCATTCTTACGGGAATGGGAGGAGACGGAGCAAAAGGACTTCTTTCCATGAGGCAGGCCGGAGCCCATACCATCGGACAGGATGAATCCACCTGCGTGGTATATGGAATGCCAAGAGTTGCCTATGAGCTTGGAGCAGTTGAGTATCAGGAAAAGCTTCCTGACATAGCAAAAAGAACATATCAGTTATTAAATAAAATGTAAGGAGTACGAGTATGAAGATTTTATTAGCCGAAGATGATTATGTGACAAGAAAGTTCATGGCGAATTTCCTTTCAAAGTATGGGGAGTGTGACGTAACTGTTGACGGAATGGAAGCAGTTGATGCGTTTATGATGGCCCTGGAGGATGGGGAGCCCTATGATCTGGCCTGCCTCGATATCATGATGCCGGTGATGGACGGATATCAGGCTCTTGTGGGAATCCGCAACCTTGAGAGGGACCGCAATATTCCGGAGGATAAGGCGGTAAAAGTAATTATGACTACTGCTTTAAATGATGAGAAAAATGTCAAGATGGCATTTGACCTGGGCTGTAGTGTATATTCCGGAAAACCGATTGATCAGGAAAGGTTCGAGCAGGCACTTAAAAAACTTGGACTGATCTAAGGAGGGGAGAATAGGTATGGCAGAAGAATTTAACACCGGCGATATGCTGGATGTGTATCTCTACGAAAACCAGCAGCTCCTGGAAAATCTGCAGGATATGGTACTGGAACAGAAGGATGCGGATTGCTTTGATGAAGACAGCATCAATGAGATTTTCAGAACAATGCACACCATCAAGGGTTCCTCCGGTATCATGATGTTCGATGAGATTACAAAGGCATCCCACAAGCTGGAGGATGTGTTCTATTATCTGAGGGAGTCGCATCCGCAGAACGTGCCTCATCAGGAGCTGATTGAGCATGTTTTAAAAACTGCAGACTTTATTTCCGCAGAACTGGATAAGCTATCGGAAGGGGAAGCTGCGGATGGCGATGCAACAGAGCTGGTGGCGGATATCGATGAGTTTTTAAACCGAATAAAAGGCTCCGGCAAGGATAAAAAAGCGGATGTAAAGGAAAATGTACATGTGGAACCGACGCAGTTCTACATTGCTCCGGTGGCATCCAATAACAACAAATTTTATAAGATTTACTTAACCTATGACAAGGGAATACAGATGGCAAATATGCATGCATATAAGACCGTGTATGCATTAAAAGAGCTGGCCGAAGAAATCATGTATTCTCCGGAGGATATCCTGACCAATGAGCATGCGTCCGAGGACATCGTAGAAAATGGCTTTAAGATTATGCTCCGCACGCAAAAAACGGAAGAGGATATCCGTAAAATTGTTGCTCCGGGATATGATCTGGAAAAGGTTGATGTATACGAATGTACGGAAAAGGAATTTAAGCTTGGCTTTGACAGTATCGGCACGGAAATCCGAATTGACCTGGAATCAAGTGTAGAGGAGATTGAGGCAAGAAGCGAAGCAAAGGAAAAGGGCGGGGAAGAGCCGAAAAAGGCCATGGCACCCGGTGATTTCGTCATTGCTTCCAAGGAACCCGGCAAGGCAACAAAGCTTGCAAAGGACAAGCCAAAGAAAACGGAAAAGACCACCTACATCAGTGTGGATATTGCCAAGATGGACATGCTGATGGACTTGATCGGAGAACTTGTAATCTCCCAGTCAGTGGTTCTCCAGAATCCGGATTTAAAGGTTCCGGGGCTTTCTCTTGATAACTTTAATAAGGCTGCGGGCCAGATGACAAAGATTTCTACAGATCTGCAGAATGTCATCATGAGCATGCGAATGGTTCCGCTTACCGCTACCTTCCAGAAAATGAACCGAATTGTATTTGACATGTCAAGAAAGCTGGACAAGGAAGTAGAGTTTGAGATGAGTGGCGATACCACAGAGGTGGACAAGAATATCATCGAACATATTTCAGATCCTTTGATGCATCTGGTTCGAAATTCCGTTGACCATGGAATTGAGACGAAGGAAGAGCGCTTAGCAGCAGGAAAGACGCAAAAAGGAAAGGTTACCCTTTCCGCAAAGACGGAATCCGGAAAGGTTTGGATCAGTGTTTCGGATAACGGGGGCGGGTTAAACCGTGACCAGATTATGGCAAAGGCGAGACAGCAGGGACTCCTCGAACCGGGAAAAGCAGAAAGCAGTTATACGGATAAGGAGGTCTACCAGTTCATTACCCTGCCGGGATTCTCCACAAATAAGAAGGTTACCGAATACTCCGGACGTGGAGTCGGCATGGACGTGGTCGTATCGAATATACAGGCGGTGGGCGGTACCCTTGAAATTGAAAGTACTCCGGGACAGGGAAGCACGATGATCTTAAAAATTCCGCTAACCCTTGCAATCATCGATGGTATTGTGATGGAGGTTGGAAATAATGCCTTTGTCATTGAGACAGGCGCGGTGAAGGAATTTGTAAGCATCAGCGAAGATATGCTGATTCATGAGCCCGGCGGCGCGGAATCCGTTATGATCCGGGGAGAGTGCTATCCGGTTCTCCGCATCGGAGAATGGTATCATTTGCGAAACTACGTAAGTGCGGTAGAAGATGGCATGATGGTTATCATAGAAGCGGATAAAAAGAAAATGTGTCTCTTTGTGGACCGGCTGATTGGAAAACAGGAGATCGTTGTAAAGCCTATTCCGGACTATGTAAAGAAGGTAAAAGGACTTTCCGGATGTACACAGCTCGGAGACGGAAGCATTGCACTTATTATGGATGCTGCGGGATTAATGGAATAAGAACGAAAGGAAAAATACATAATGGGTGAGTTTGATACACAAAAGGGAAAATATGTGACCTTTAAATCCGGAAATGAATATTTTGGACTGAAAATTGAGTATGTGAGTGAAATTATCGGATTCCAGGAGATCACGGAAATTCCCGAAAGCGAAGATTATATTAAGGGACTGATTAATTTGAGGGGTAAGATCATACCGGTTATCGATGTCCGGATACGCTTTAAGCAGGAGCCCTTCGAGTATACGGATCGAACATGCATCATTGTTATTGAATTCAACAATCTTGTGGTGGGTCTTATTGTAGAAAAAATTGCAGAGGTTGTGGAAATCCAGGAGGAAAATATCTTGCCTTCTCCTTCCATCGGTCGTGCAGATAAATCGCAGAACAAATATGTTTATGCGATTGGAAAAGTTGGGGATGACGTGAAATTACTGCTTGACCCGGACCGGCTGTTAAACGATGAAGATAAAACTGTCTTAGAAAGAGTAAGCGAAGACAATACAGAAGAAGGAGAGGAATAGAAAAATGAAGCAGCAGAAAAAAAAGGGAACAACATTATACCGGCAGATGTGGGGGTTTATTGTATTTATTGAGGTAATGTTTGTGTTTGTCATGTATTGCGGATACACGACAGTGGCAGAGGTGTTAGAGGCTGCGGACCCATCCAGCTTCATCCGGCATTACACTATTTTTTGTGTGGTTTTATTTGTTATTCTGGCTATCGGCATCACGCTTTTTGCATTTGCTATCTTAACGAAAATCCGAAAAGGGTTTAAGGTTGTGACAGACGCAACAGTAGAGCTTGCCGATGGAAATGTGGATATTAAGCTTGAAAGCCTGACGAAGGATGAGTTTGGACAGCTGATTGAAAAGTATATTACCCTTGTGGAAACCTCCCGGGAACAGGCTGCAATTGCGGAAGCTGTTGCTTCCGGAGATATGACGATTTCCATTACACCGCGAAGCAGAAAGGATAAGCTTGGCAATGCTTTGCTTAAGATGGTTACAAACACGGATCATTCCCTTTCCAATATCCGGGATTCTGCTTATCAGGTCTCTACCAGCTCCTCGGAGGTTGCAAGTGCCAGTGAGTCTTTGGCACAGGGCTCTACGGAACAGGCAAGTGCCATCCAGCAGATTACGGCATCTATTGATGATGTGGCAAAAAAGACAAAAGAAAATGCCCAGGAATCCATGAATGCGGCAGAGCTTGTTGAGAAGACCATTGAAAATGTGAAGATCGGCAATGGTCAGATGCAGGAAATGATGGAAGCTATGCAGGAAATCAATGCTTCTTCCGAGAGCATTTCCAAGATTATAAAGGTAATCGATGACATTGCATTCCAGACCAATATTTTAGCTTTAAATGCAGCAGTTGAGGCTGCCCGGGCAGGAGAAGCAGGAAAAGGATTTGCCGTTGTTGCAGAAGAAGTCCGCAACTTAGCTGCAAAGAGTGCACAGGCTGCTGCGGAGACCGCGGAGCTGATTGAGGATTCTATTAAAAAGGTCGGCGCAGGTTCACAGATCGCAGAGAAGACAGCAAAGGCCCTGGAAGAAATTACCATGGATGTACAGCAGAGCGGTGAGATCATCACCGGAATTGCAGAGGCATCCAATTATCAGGCAACTGCAATTGCCCAGATTGACCAGGCCATTGAGCAGGTATCCCAGGTTGTTCAGACCAATTCTGCTACCAGCGAAGAGTGTGCAGCTGCAAGTATTGAGCTTTCCAATCAGGCAGCCCGCATGAGAGAACTGCTGGCAGTTTATAAATTAAGCGAGCAGACTGCATATGTGCAGGATTATGCGCAAAGAACAGGTGACGAACAGGGTGATTTTGTAAGTAAAGAGGATGCAAACGAACAGATCATCTCATTAGGAGAGGGATTCGGTAAATATTAACAAAAGAAAAGTGCCCAAAGAGCTCTAAGAGGGCGCTTTGCGGCACTTTTTTAAGGGGAAAATGTATGGAAGAAAGAACAAACGATAGAAATGCAGAAAGACTGATCCTTTCGTTATATACGCTCTATCAGCTTTCTATTTTAATACTGGCTTATATAAAAAAGTGGGACGCTATGGAAACGTCTCTGATTTTTATATCGTTTGTTCTCAGCTGGCTGGTGTTTTTAGGAAAGTATAAGACCTGTCACTTCCGGGCAGGCTTTTCACTGATCATGGTTTTTGCGGCATTGATCATCTATTCGCTTCAAAGCGGCGAAGTAATCCCGGCCCTTTTTCAGCTTACGACCATTGCGGTCTTAACCGGTTTGTATGGGTATTCGGATCTTACAAAGTATCCCTTTGTGGTGTGGGCGTTTTTCATCATTTATCATGGACCGATTACCCATCATTTTTCTATCACTTCCATAGACGACATCTACAAGTATGGCTGCCCGTTTTTTAATTCCTTTTTAGCGATTTTTGCAGTTAATTTCTGGGTGAGCAAGCGAAATGAAAGTGCAAAACGCCTGATGGAGGTGATTAAGCGGCAGAAAAGAGCGGAGAGCGGTAAGGATGAGTTCCTTGCGAACTTAAGCCATGAAATACGCACGCCAATCAATACGATCAGTGGAATGTGCGAAATACTTCTGCAGGAAAAAGATCCGGAAAGACTAAAGGAAGAAGTATCTGCAATCCAGATGGGAAGCAGGAATCTTATGAATGTTGTCCGGGACATTCTGGATTTTTCCGAGCTGCAATCGGGAAAAATGGAAGTCGTTGAGGATGCCTATGATGTGACCTCCGTAATTCATGATATTGTCAGAATGACGGTGGCACAAAAGGCAGAGAAGGACCTGGAGATCATTGTAGATATTGATTCTAAGATACCAAAGACACTTCTGGGGGATGAGAAGAGAATCCGGCGTCTGGTCATGAATATTGTGGATAATGCGATTAAGTTCACCAATGAGGGCGGAGTATATATTCAGGTGGGCGCGCGTCGGGAGGAGTATGGCGTAAATCTGTTGTTTACCGTTCGGGATACCGGAATTGGTATGAGTCAGAAGACTATCGAGAAGCTCTTTACGGTATATAATCAGGCGGATAGCAGCAGCAGTAGACAGGAAGGCGGAGTTGGACTGGGGCTTGCCATCTCTCAGACCATTGTACGCAGGATGGGCGGCATGATTACCGTAAAAAGTAAGCAGGGCGAGGGAACCATCATGCGTATTGCAATTCCTCAGAAGATTATCGACGATCAGCCAATCGTGCAAATAAAGGAAGGCGAGATTCATCAGATTATCACCTATCAGGATATGGAACAGTATGACAGCAGTATCCGGGATTCCTATGCAGAGCTTATGGAACATATCTGTGGGGAGATTCCGGGGAAATCCGCTATTTGCCGGAACCTTCCTGAGATGAAGAGACGAATCGAAAAAGATAAGTTTGATTTCGCTTTTACGGGATTTTTGGAATACAATCGGGAGAAGGCATATTTTGATGCATTATCAGAGAAAATTTCTCTTGCGGTCATTGTTGATGAAAATGACGGATTTACGATCGAAAATCCAAACATCTATACGATTCAGAAGCCTCTGACCATTTTGTCCATCGCTTCTGTTTTACAATCGGTGCGCTGTAAGAACAAAGCGGTTGTAAAGCAGGAAAAATCAAAATTTATCGCTCCGGAAGCAAAGGTTCTGGTGGTAGACGATAATCTGATGAATATCAAGGTGGTAGAGGGACTCCTAAAGAAATACCAGATCAGTGTGGTATATGCATTAAGCGGAATTGAAGCTTTAGGAAAGGTTGCTTCCAGAGATTATGATTTCATATTTATGGATCATATGATGCCGGAGATGGATGGGGTGGAAACCATGAAACGAATCCGCAATCTCGGCGGAAGCTATTGCTCTAAGGTTCCGATCATTGCACTCACAGCCAATGCGGTTGCAGGGGCAAGAGAGCAGCTCATGGCAGAGGGCTTTCAGGATTTCGTAGAAAAACCCATCGAACTGTCTATTTTAAGAAAAATTCTTTTACATTACATTCCCCGGAATAAGATCATTTATCTGGATGAGGAGGAACCGCAGGATAGAAAGGAAAGCACCGCGACCCAGGAGACATTTTTTGTAAATGGTCTGGATATGGAAACCGGAAGGATGTACTGCGGAGGCGAGGAAGCCTATAAGCTCATTTTAAGAGAATATGCTCAAAAAGGCGAGGAGAACTGGACAGAGCTTCTTCGCCTGTACAAAGAAAAGGATTGGAAAAACTATACCATTGCGGTACACGCCATAAAAAGCTCCATGCTTTCCATCGGTGCAAAGGAACTGTCGGAGAAGGCAAAGGCACTGGAGCTTGCGGGAAAAGCGGAGGATATTGCTTTTATCGAGGCTAATCATGAGGCGATGATCCGGGAGCTTAAGACAGTAATTGCAAACATTTGCGAAGCAGTTGGCAGCACGCCGGCAATCGAGGAGCAGGAAGCGCTATTGCCGGAGATTTCGGATGCAGAATTTGAAAAGCTTACCATTGCATTTGAGGATGCCATGTATGAGCTGGACGGAGAGAAAATGAAGGAGATTTTGTCCCAATTGGAGAACTGTTCCTATTGTGGAAAGAATCTGAAAGAACATTTAAAGCCGGTTGCACATAAGGTGGATATGGCGGACTATATGTCTGCGGTTGAAGTGGTTCTTCATTTAAGAGATCGGCTAAAAAGAGAAGAGTAGAGGTGATGCGGGTGAATTGCAAAAAAATGTTTGGGTGGTTAAAAGAAGGAAACCTGACAATTCAGGAGAACTTATTCCGTATCATTGTATTGATTGGAGAGGCTGCGGCAATTTGGATTTTGTTTGAGAATATGATGGTTAATGGGCTTTCCTATGCCCTGTTTCCCTCCATCATTATTACAGTTTTTTTCTCCATTTCCGCCTATCTTACTTTTGTAAAGCGTAAGGTGAAGGCAGGCTCCATTCTCACCGGCCTTGCGCTTATTTTGATTGCTTTTCCTCAAAGCTTTCTTACAACAGGCGGGATTGAGAGCGGAACATCCATCTGGTTTATCCTTGGAATTTTTTATACCTTTATGATGTTCCGGGGGTGTACCTTCTGGATTTTTCTGGCATTAAACATTATCGTGGATGGACTGGTATATCTGAATGCCTACTTACATCCGGAGAAAATCAATATGCTCTGCAGCAAAGCAGCAATTTATGTGGATTCCTATTTATCCATCATCATGGTAGGAATCATGGTTGGAATAATCATGCATTACCAGCTCCGGCTGTACGAAGCAGAACGCGCATTGGCGGAAAAGCAAAGAGATGAGCTGGAGAAGGCGAATGCTGCCCAGAATGCTTTTTTCACAGGAATGAGTCATGAAATCCGTACTCCCATGAATTCAATCATAGGGTTGGATGAACTGATTCTTCGGGAGGAGAAGAATCCACAGATCAGAGGCTATGCGGAAAATATCAAGAGTGCCAGCAATCTTCTCCTTGATTTATTGAATGATATTCTGGATATTTCGCAGCTGAAGCAGAACCGAATGGATATTGTGCCGATGGAGTATTCTCCGGAGCAGATGTTTAGGGAGCTGACGCAGGTAGTAGCGGTTCGCGTTTCCGAAAAGAAGCTTGCTTTTGAAATCAGTCTGGATGAAGAGATTCCCATGACCTTGATTGGTGATGAAAAACGGATTAAGCAGGCGGTGCTAAATCTTCTGATCAATGCCGTAAAATATACAAACGAAGGCTTTGTTGGTCTATTTGTTGAAGGGGAGAAAAAGGATCCTTTGACCTATTCCATGAAAATCACGGTACAGGATTCCGGAATCGGTATTCGAAAGGAAGATTTAGACAATTTGTATGAGTCCTTCCGGCGTGTGGATCAGGCGAAGAATGCAAAGGTGGAAGGCAGTGGGCTTGGGCTTGCAATTACAAAGCAGCTCGTGGACCTGATGGGTGGTACGATCACCGTGGATAGCATTTATACGAAGGGATCTACCTTTACCATCGCTTTAAATCAGACCATTGGAAATGCTGCGCCGATAGGGAAAGTGAATTTGTTGAACACAGAGCTAAGTGACGCAGAGCATTACTACGAAAAGCGTTTTGAGGCTCCTGAGGCAAGAATTCTTATTGTGGACGACAATGCCATGAACCGCATGGTACTTACACAGCTTTTAAAGGATACCAAGCTTCAGATTGATGCTGTGGAAAGCGGCGAGGAATGCTTAAAAGCAACCGGGCAGAAGTATTATAACATCATCTTAATGGACTATGCGATGCCGGGAATGAATGGCGCGGAGACCTTTTCTCTATTAAAGAAGCAGGAGAACAGCTTATGCCGGGATATTCCGGTAATACTTCTGACTGCAGGAGACGCGGTCAGTGCAAAACAGCTTGTGGATGAGTATGGGTTTGATGCTTATTTGGAAAAACCAATTCGTGCAGAACTGTTAGAAGCAGAGATTTTAAGGCTTTTGCCGGAGGAACTCATCGAGTATCGTTCAAAGGCAGCCGATTTGTATTCAAAGGCCTCTGAACATGGAACGATTCGCCGCAGAAAGCGAAAACTGTGCATTACAACAGACTGTGCGTGTGAGCTGCCGGAGGAGATTATTTCACAGTATGACATCAAGGTTATGTATCTGTATATCAGGACAGAGAGCGGACGATTTATGGATACCAGAGAAATTGATTCCGACAATCTTTCTTACTTCTTTGAAAATGAAAAGCCTATAGCCCGGGCGGACAGTGTTACCATTGAAGAATATGAGGAATTCTTTGCAAAAGCACTGTCGGAGGCAGAGAATGTCATACATATTTCCCTGGCTGCAAATTCCGGAAAAAGCTATGGAGTGGCGGTGGAGGCCGCCAAGTGCTTTAATCATGTCCGGGTAATCGACTCCGGACTGATTTCCTGCGGAGAGGGATTAGTTGTACTTCGTGCGGCACAAATGGCAAGGGAAGGTGCAGGTGTTGACGAAATCGTTGAAGTGATTGAACTGCTGAAGCATAGTGTGGAAACAAAATTTATTCTGCAAAGTGTAAAGGCTTTTTGCCAGAATGGCTATGTAAATAAGTTCACCGCTGCAATATTCGAGAAGCTTCATATCCATCCGGTCCTAAGAATGAACAGAAGCTATGTCAGAATAACAGGGGGCTATATGGGAAGTCTTGAAAATGCATGGAAGCATTTTTGCAGAAATCTTTTTTGGAACCGAAAAGCAATTGATCCTCAGGTGGTTAGTATTACCTATGTTTCACTTAACGTGGGGGAACGGGAATTTATCAAGAATGAAATTCTGAAGCGTTATCCCTTTGAGCAGGTAATCATGCAGAAGGCATCCTTCTCAAATGCGGTAAATTCCGGACCAAACACCATTGGAGTGGCATTTTACAGAAAAGAAAAAATGTAAGGGGTAAAAGATACAGGATATCTTGGAGGAGAACTATGGAAAAGGAAGAAATGGATGATTCGAAAAAAATATTTGAACAGATCTGTGATTTTATACAGAAATTTTCACCCTGTATGGATGATTATCCCTATGTAATGGATGTGCGAAAGGATCTGTATTATATCTCAGAGAAAGTGCTCGATCGTTTTTGCATGGAAACCAATTTCTTCGGAAACGCCACGGAAATGCATAGAAAGTTTGTATATGCGGACGATGTAGAGATGTTAATCGCAGATGTCCGAAGAATGGTAAATGGCGAACAGGAAGAGCACAATATTCAGTATCGCTGGCTGGGAAAGAACAAAGAACCAATCTGGATCAACTGTCGGGGAAGAATCATAAACGGCCCGGACGGAAAACCACAGTTTATGGTGGGCTGTGTCAATGAAATCGGACGCCGTCCTGTGGCAGATAATGTCAGCGGAATGTTAGAAAGCTCTGCAATGGCAGACGAGATTGAAAAGTGCTGTAAGAATTGGGTAAACGGATATATTCTTCGAATCGGAATTGATGATTTTAAAGAAATCAACGAGCGTTTTGGAATGGAGTATGGGGACTTTGTTCTAAAGGGCGTTGGAGAATGTGTTACAAAGGCGCTAAAGACCGGTCAGATCGCATACCGGGTTCCGGCAGACGAGTTTATAATTTTTGACTTTGTATATGGAAAACAGGAAGATGCTTTGGCCTTATATCGAAGAATTCGATCCGGGATAGATGCTTTTATTGAGGCTAATCATTACGAAGCGGTTTATACCATTTCCGGAGGAGTGCTGACGAACGAAAGCCTGGACAATCCCACCTATCAGGAGATTATGAAGACCTCCCAGTTCGCATTGTCAGAGGCAAAGGCGAGAGGAAAAAACCAGCTCTATGTATTCAGCAGAGAGGACTATGGAAATTTCAACCGCAGAAGAAATATCCGACGGGCCATGAGAAAGTCTATTGCAGATAACTTTGACGGATTTGAGGTATTTTTCCAACCGATTGTAAATGCAGCCACCGGAAAGCTGTATGCGGCAGAATCCTTACTTCGCTATACATTTCCGGATGGAGAGCGGGTCTCACCGGTGGAGTTTGTTCCGATTCTGGAGGAAACAGGACTAATCATTCCGGTTGGGAAATGGGTGCTTGGAAAAGCCATTGAGATGTGCAGGACGGTAAGAAGTACCATACCGGATTTCAAAGTGAGTGTGAACCTGTCCTATATTCAGATTTTAAAGAGTCCGATTGCCGATGAGATCTGTGCACAGGTGGATGCATCGGGACTTTCACCGGACAGCATGATCATAGAGCTTACGGAGAGCGGCCATCTGGAAAATACGCCATCGGTTCGAAAGGTGTGGGAGCATCTGAAGGAGTATGGAGTTTCCATTGCAATGGATGATTTCGGAACCAGCTATTCCAATCTCCAGAGTATCGGAAATCTCACTCCCCATGTGGTAAAGCTGGACCGCGGATTTACCGTTAAGGCACTAAACAATGATTATGAGAACCGCATTATGCACCATGTGGTGGAGATGGTACATAGCTTAAATCTTAAGATCTGTGTGGAGGGAATTGAGACAGAAGAGGAGCTCTCCGGGATAAAACTGCTTTCACCGGACTACATCCAGGGATTTTATTATGGAAAACCCTGCAACAAAGCCGATTTTATGAAGGCTTTTGTAGAGAAATAAAATAAAAAGAAGCTGCCTGGCAGCTTCTTTTTTTACTTTATAGGAAATTTCTCAAAACGTCAGAAATAGTGTATAATGACAACG
>JBJENM010000078.1:0-12870 GCA_051880175.1 Agathobacter sp.
CGAGCCCTTATAGGGCGTGAACAAACCACCGGCTAAGCCGGTGGTTCTGATTTGCTTTTCTGCACAGATACGGGTGCCTGCTGTCAACATATGAGAGACGGTTTGAGTATCGAAGGGGTTATGGAGTTGAACTGTAACGAGGAAGATGAATTCGTCGGTAGAAGCAAATTAGTATATAGGGTATAATGAGACATAGTATATGGAATTAATAGGAAAAGATTATTAAAAGTAAGAGAACAAAAGAGGTGATATTATGAAATATGAAGAAATGTTTAAAAGATGTGAATTTATGTATGAAGACAGTGATGATATAACAATAGATAAAGAATTGGTTGAAAAAAATATAGATATACATGAAGAAAAAGAAAAATATGCAGAGGTGGCATTAGAATATCTAGAAGAGAATATTAGTAAAATGGCGCCAATAACATTATTGACAAACGTAGGCTTGATTTCTTTGGGAGAAAGTCTTGGATTAATTAGATATCCTAGAAGAATATTACAGTTTGAATTAGATTTTATGCTGGCGTTAGTAATAAAATACGGTCATATGAAAGTCAACTATAGCATGGACTGTTCACTAGATAAAATTGATAAACTTTTAAAAGCAATTCGCATATATATTTTTTGTCAAGAACATGAGTTGCATAAAAACAGTATGGAGGCATACAGGATTAATGCGCATTACAGAACCGGAAGAATTATGGGATTTGATGACAGAAAAGGTAGTATTATTAGTGAGTTCTGTGAGATGTATGATTCGGGACTGGGAAAAGATAGGATAAAGATGACGAAAGTTATGCAGTTTATCATAGCTGTCAATAGATTAATACTAGAGAGGCTAGAAAGTATATCGGGTAAAGCAATTTATTTGGAGGAACAATATAAATTTTACATGTTTTCTGCATCGGATATTAAAGAGATTTGTCGAGAGATTGAAGCTGACTATTACAAGACGGTTACGATAATTAGTATGTTTTGTTGTAGGATAGGTGATTTAAGAACATATAAAGTCGAAGAAATTTTTTTGGATAATCCTATTAATGATAAGTTTGTAATTATAGTTGAGCCAGGAGTTTTCTTTTTGCCTAATGTAAATATTATTGCTGAAAATCTGTTCCAAATAATTGAAAAGATACTTGAGTATGATAAGCATGATAAAGAAAGATATTTTGAAGTGCGAACAGATTTTTTAGAGAAGAAAACAGCAAGTATAGTTATGTCTAAATTTAGTAATAAAGGGCATGTGTTTTTGAATAGTCAGTGGGATGATGCGAGACATGGGGAAAATGATGCCACATTGATATATGAAAATTACGCTGTGATTTTTGAGGATAAAAGTGGCAAGATTAATCGTAATACCAATAAAGGAATACTAAAAAGTGCATATAGGGATAATAAAGACTTGATTGAAGAACCGAGTGAACAAGCATCCCTTTTTGCTAATTTATTAGAGAAAAATTTCGGGAGCGAATTAGTATTAAAAATAAAAGGAGGAAGACAAAATATAATTGATTTGAAAAAGGTAAATGCTATTTTGAAAATAGGGGTAATCTTTGAAGAAACGCCTCTTCAGAATATGTCTTTGGGTGGAAAGAAACATAGTCCTATTGTTAGTATATTTCAATTAGATAACATATTTCAATGTTTGAAATGTGAGGAGATAATAGACTATTTTATAAAGAGAAGCCATATTGAAAAAAATATTGCGTATCATGCAGATGAATATGATTTTTTGTATTCCTATTTGATGAATGGTTTGAATACCTCTGAAAAAATTTATGTTGAAGCATCTATGAGAGAACAAATGCTTATTCAATATACGGAAATTAAACCTACAAGAGAGATACTGGAGAGAGAAACATGGTTTCAAACGGTTATCGACTATGTTGTTGGACGAGCAGAGTCGGATTGGTTGGAAAGTGTAATAAGCTTATTGGAAATACCGCCAATTGTGCAAAAGCAGATTATCAGAGATATTTGGAAAGTGAAGAATTTAGTATTACTGGATAATATTGAGATTAGAAACAAGTTAATTATGGTAAGTTTAATTGAATTTTATGATTGTGACACAGAAAAGGAAATAGATGAAGAAATCAAAAGATACTCGAAAACGCATAATGTATTGTTTATTGCTTTTTCACCTGGTTTTGAATATATAGTAGTAAAAAGACAAGACGTAGAATTTTGCGAAAGGTTATAACTGTGGTTGTTTGGTAATGTTTATCGGGTAACGGAGAGGTATAGGTGGAAACAATAGCATAGTAAAATGCTAGAATTTTCGGATGATTGCGGAAAAATTTATCGGGTTTTTAGGGGATGCCCTAAAGTGAACAGCCTGGCTGTTCAGCGGTACTGTTGCGTAAAGTTCAGGCAACTTTAGGCGTATCCTGTTTATTTCGCAGTCCAATTGCGTTGGACAAATTCCAAAGTTTGAGACTGTAGACAGAATGGTTGAACCCCTTGATTTTACTGGGGGTTTCATTCCGAGAATTTCGGAATACGTCCAACGAATCTGGATTCCGGTCGGAGACGCTGACCAAGGCAGTCTCACTTTTTGAGACTCTTTGTCCAGAGGCTCCGGAATCGTAGAAAGTATCACTTGCAGCAAGAGAATACTTGCGAATATGTTTGAATCAAAGATCATCAACAGAAATGTTGGTGACTTTTGCATTTCGCTCTAAATTTTTTTGCTGTATTTTTCCATCAGCTATTTTTGACTCCAAGTAATAAGTGATGGGAAAAAAGTTGGAAAAATTTCATGGAAATCTTGCAATCAGCATTTTTTGACTCCAAGTAATAACTGACAGAAGAAAAAAGTTGAAGAAAAATTCCGAGGATTTTTGTAATCAGCATTTTTTGACCCTAAGTACTAATTAGAAGGAGGAAAAGAAGATGCAGAGGAAGTGGTTGGAACATTTTTGTAAGTACAGACATATTTGTGAGTTCCTAGGCAATGAAGGCAGAGAGAAAGAGGAAATCAAAGAGTATTTGATGCAAGAGTTGGGATTGCCGGAGGCGACTGCACGGTATCAGATGCAGAGAGCGTTAGAGGATGAGAATGGAATTGTTAAGAGTTTTCATTGGAAGTTCTATTTGGACGAAGCGAAGTTCAAAGCAGTCATAGAAGATTTGCAATCTATCTATCCTATCAGGTTAAAACAACAACTGAAAAAGAGGGGAGTGAAAGTGGATTAATGCTGGATAAGATGGATAAAAAGGCATTACTCAATGTGAAAGAAATGTGTGAGTATTTAGGTATCGGTCAGACCAAGGCAAGAGAACTCCTTTCTGCTCCAAAGAACAACTTTACTATTCGCATTGGGAACAGACTATATGCACACAAAGGCAGGTTAGATGCATGGTTGTTAAATCAAATTTTGTAGGTGAAAAATGTGGCGTTTATGTATTTGCGATATATATCAAACGTATACCAAACGACGCGCTGA
The DNA here is from genome assembly GCA_051880175.1 of Agathobacter sp. Classification (GTDB taxonomy): domain Bacteria; phylum Bacillota; class Clostridia; order Lachnospirales; family Lachnospiraceae; genus Roseburia. Next base: position 3,450 of record JBJENM010000078.1, read on the forward strand.
AATGGTTGAAAAATTCAAGGTTTTATGGTAGTATGAACGAGATATTTGATGTTTCCTTATCCAGGCTACAGCTTAGATAAGGAGGCACAAATGGGTAAGCCCTTAATGTAAAGAATTAGTAAAAGGCAAAAAGCCTTGATTATAGGAGGTTTTGATACAATGGAACAGTATAAGCAGGAATTCATTGAATTCATGGTAGAAAGTGATGTGTTAAAGTTTGGGGATTTTACGTTAAAAAGCGGAAGAAAATCACCATTTTTTATGAATGCGGGAGCATATGTAACCGGCAGCCAGTTAAGAAGGCTGGGTGAGTACTATGCAAAGGCTATTCACGACAATTACGGAGATGATTTTGATGTACTGTTTGGACCTGCATATAAGGGAATTCCGATTAGTGTTGTAACGGCAGTTGCATTTTCAACACTCTACGGAAAAGAGATTCGATACTGCTCAGACCGCAAGGAAGAAAAGGACCATGGCGCAGATAAGGGAAGCTTTCTCGGAAGCAAGCTAAAGGATGGTGACCGCGTGGTCATGATCGAGGATGTCACCACCTCCGGCAAATCCATGGAGGAGACGGTTCCGAAGGTAAGAGGAGCCGCTGATGTAGAAATTGTCGGGCTTATGGTTTCTTTAAACCGTATGGAGGTTGGACTTGGCGGAAAGGTTTCTGCCCTCGATGAAATCAAAGAGACCTATGGCTTTGATACCAAAGCAATCGTTACAATGGATGAAGTGGTTGAACATTTGTATAATCGCGAGTGCCAGGGCAGAGTGGTAATCGACGATACAATTAAGCAGGCAATAGACGCTTATTATTCGCAGTATGGCTGCAAATAAAAAGCAAACGAAAAAGACGATTTACATGATACTGTTTATCGCTTATCTGATTCTGTTGTTTTATCTTCTGTTTTTTTCCGAAAAAATGGGGAGAACTATTGGAGCAGAGGATTATCACTACAATCTGGTTCTCTTTAAGGAGATTAAGCGATTTTACAGTGTTATGGATACCCATCCAAAAATGTTCTGGCTGAATATCGCGGGAAATATACTGGCCTTCATGCCCTTTGGGTTCTTGATTCCAAGACTTAGGGATAAGCGTACTAATCTGTTTCTTGCCGGATTATTTTCTCTGGAGCTTAGTTTTGCAGTAGAATTACTGCAGCTGATATTTAAGCTGGGCTGCTTTGACGTGGATGATCTGCTTCTCAACACGATCGGAGGCATTTTGGGGTATCTGCTCTATCTTGTTTTCAGGAGAGAAAAACAGTAATGTTTCATAGAAGAAGAGATCGGTTCAAATTTACCGAAAAACGACATTCCAAAAAGGGAATGATTACCATGAGTGTGGCAATTGTTCTTCTGCTTATCTGGGGAATGTTTCTTGCTTTATCATACAGAACCGCAGGAATGCTTTCCATGTATTATGGAAGTGCCGGGGTCTTTACCCTGATTCTGTCTGTTGTGAATATTATTTTTGCCATTCAGTCCCTATTCGAGGAAAATTCCTTTCAGCTTTTTCCGAGAATTTCGGTTGTGTTGTCCGTTCTGGCTCTTTGCGGCTGGGGAGGGATCTATGTGGCAGGCTTTATTTTATAGAGAGTAAATACAGGGAGTTCATTAGAAAAAATGTTTTCGGACTCCTTTTGAAAGGGTAACATGAAATATCAGGAACAAAATAATGAAATCTGGGAAGAATTTTCCGAAAGACTTGAGGTGGTAGCAAACCGTCTGGAAGAAATGCGAAGCGAGAATACGCTTTCGAAGGAGTATGCAGACTTTTTTAAGACTGCCGCAGACTATTTGCTTTTACAATGGGATATTGCAAAAAAGGCAAGAGCCGGACAAATTGAGGGGATGTCCTTTGAGGAAGGAGAGCAATTAAACCGCCGTCTGTATGAGGGCTTTCGGAAGGAACATTATGAAAGTAGCTTTGCAAATCCAAAGGTGGCAGTAGAGCACCTTGGAGAGGTAAGCGGACAGATTCTTTCCACGGTACTTTTTAAAATCAAAAACAATAATCAGGATGTCTTTTCCGGCAACATCGAGTGGCTGTGCTATTATGCGGAGCTGGTGGTGGAGCTGTATAACTATTTCGAAGACGAAACCTGCGATGAAAAACAAATCAGCGACTGCGTCTATTCTTTCATGCACGATTATGCCGAGGTTGCAACGGAATACCGCGTCAATGCACTCCTTAATCCGGACAGGGACTATTTTCTGTCTCTTGTGATGGAGGCAGATTTGAAAAATCCTGCCTATCTGTATCGGTATGGTATGTACGTCGGAGCGGACGAGATCAAGAGTGTGAAATTCTTAAATACCCTGCCGGAAAAAGACATAAAGGCAATGGCAGATACCTACACGGAAGGCTTCCGCATGGGATTTATTTCTACCGGAAAAGACATTACAAAGAAGTCGGTAGTAGAAATCCGATATCCCCTTGGCTTTGAGCGCATGGTGCGGGAAGCAATAAAGAATTTTGAAACACTGGGACTTAAGGCGGTACTTGCTCCTTATACCACCTCTGTAAACAAGCAGATGGATTACGATTTTAAGGAATGCTCCGCCCTTTGGATGGATAAGTCCTTTGTCGAGCGGACACTGGAGTGCTACCGGAATGCTTTTGAAAAGCAGAAGGAGCTTGCACCCTGTTATGGTGGACCGGCTGTTATTGAGGTATTTGGTGAGGAACCATTTTCTCCGGAGTCTAAGAAGGAAAATCCCAAATATGATAAGAAGCAGCAGGAGCTTGCCGTATATATGCAGAGCCAGTTTTCACAGATGGTGAACAAATATATTCACGGCGAGGAGCGAAGCTTTACCATCATCGCTTATCCGGTGGCTTCTATCGGCGAGAAATTTGAAGAGATTTTTGCAAGAACGGTAGAGATCAATACCTTGGACTATGTGCTGTACCGCGATATGCAGCAGAAAATCATCGATGTGTTAGATACTGCGGACAGGGTTCATATTGTGGGAGCCAATGGAAATAAGACGGATTTGTATGTAAAGATACATCCGCTGAAGGATCCTTCTAAGGAGACGGCATTCGAAAACTGTGTTGCGGATGTCAACATTCCGGTTGGTGAGGTATTTACTTCTCCGGTTCTTACCGGAACAAACGGAAAGCTTCATGTCAGCCAGGTTTACCTGGGAGAGTTAAACTTCTTAAATCTGGAGATCGATTTCAAGGATGGCATGATTGCTGCGTACACCTGTACCAACTTTGAAGATGAGGAAGAAAATAAAAAATATATCGAAGATAATGTGTTGTACCATCATCCGACACTTCCCATGGGAGAATTTGCCATTGGAACCAACACAACGGCCTATAGGATGGCAAGAGAGTTTGATATCGCAGCGAAGCTTCCAATCTTAATTGCGGAGAAAACCGGACCTCATTTTGCAGTGGGAGATACCTGTTATACCTATGACGAGGATAACATGACCTACAATCCGGATGGAAAAGCAATCGTCGCAAGGGATAATGAGGTTTCGATACTCCGTAAGACGGATATGTCAAAGGCATATTTTAACTGCCATACGGATATTACCATTCCCTATGATGAGCTTGGTGCGATTACCGTGATTCGTGGGGATGGAAGCACGGAAGATATCATTCGGGACGGAAGGTTTGTAGTACCGGGAACAGAGAAGCTCAACGAGCCGCTGGAAAATATGTAAAAGGAATAGCAGGAGGATAAGAAAATGGCACTTGTAGGAATTGTTATGGGAAGTGACAGCGATATGCCGGTTATGGCAAAAGCCGCTGACATGTTGGAAAAGCTGGGTGTAAGCTATGAGATGACAATTATCTCTGCCCACAGAGAGCCGGACGTATTTTTTGAATATGCAAAGAGTGCAGAGGAAAAGGGATTTAAGGTAATTATTGCAGGAGCAGGAATGGCAGCACATCTGCCGGGAATGTGCGCAGCAATTTTCCCAATGCCGGTAATCGGAATTCCAATGCACACCACATCCTTAGGAGGAAGAGATTCTCTTTACAGCATCGTTCAGATGCCAAGCGGAATCCCGGTGGCAACGGTTGCAATCAATGGTGGAGCAAACGCCGGAATCCTTGCAGCAAAGATTCTCGCAACCTCTGATCCACAGCTTCTTCAGAGACTTAAGGATTACACCAAGGAGCTTAAGGAACAGGTAGAGGCAAAGGATGCCAGATTACAAGAAGTAGGATATAAAAATTACTAGTAAACTCTCATTTCATAATACTTCTCATAAAATGAATTTTGCTATTCGAATCAGAACGTTTAAAAAGCGTCGGCACTTAATGAGCAATTTATTGCGAATTTAGTACCGTTACGCTTTTTACAAACGAGAGTGGGTTCTGATTCGGATATGCAAATTCATGATAGAGAAGTATTACGAAATGGAATCTAATAAATACCCCCAAGGAGGAAGAAACAATGGATTACAAGTCTTCAGGAGTTGATATTGAAGCAGGTTACAAGTCGGTAGAGCTGATGAAAGCGTCTGTAAAGGAGACCATGCGCGAGGAAGTGCTTGGCGGACTTGGCGGATTTTCAGGAGCATTCTCTCTCGCAAAGATCAAGGAGATGGAGGAGCCTGTTCTTTTATCAGGTACAGACGGATGCGGAACGAAGGTGAAGCTTGCTTTTATCATGGATAAGCACGACACCATTGGTATCGATGCAGTTGCAATGTGCGTAAACGATGTTGCCTGCGCCGGTGGTGAACCATTATTTTTCTTAGATTATATTGCATGTGGAAAAAACTACCCGGAGAAAATTGCTACCATCGTAGCAGGTGTTGCGGAGGGCTGCAAGCAGTCGGAATGTGCACTGATCGGTGGAGAGACCGCAGAGCATCCGGGACTTATGCCGGAGGACGAGTACGACCTGGCGGGATTTGCGGTTGGCGTTGTGGATAAGAAAGACATCATCACCGGAGAGCATTTAAAGGCTGGGGATGTTTTGATCGGAATGGCTTCCTCAGGGGTTCATTCTAACGGATTTTCATTGGTTCGTAAGATTTTCCGTATGGACAGGGAAACCTTGGATACTTATTTTGATGAGCTTGGTACAACCCTTGGTGATGCTCTTCTTGCTCCTACCAGAATATATGTAAAGGCTTTAAAATCCATCAAGAAGGCCGGTGTTACCGTAAAGGCCTGCAGCCACATTACCGGTGGCGGCTTCTATGAGAACATTCCTCGTATGCTTTGCGATGGAAAGCGTGCGGTCATTGAAAAGAATAGCTACCCAATCCCTCCGATTTTTACCATGATGGCAAGAGAAGGACAGGTTGAGGAGCAGATGATGTACAACACCTACAACATGGGACTGGGAATGGTTCTTGCCGTAGATCCTTCCGATGTGGATAAAACAATGGAAGCAATCAAGGCTGCCGGAGACACCCCGTATGTGGTTGGAAAAATCATCGACGGCGAAAAGGGTGTAGATCTCGTATAAATCAAAGTGCGAAGTGAGGAGTACATATGTTGAAACTGGCTGTACTGGTATCCGGTGGGGGAACGAATCTTCAGGCAATCATGGATGCCATTGATAACGGAACGATTACCAACGCCGAAATTTCGGTGGTAATCAGCAACAATGCAAATGCATATGCCTTAGAGCGTGCAAAAAAGAAGGGCATCAGAAACGAGTGCATTTCACCAAAGTCCTTTGATACAAGGGAGGAATTTAACCGGGTATTTCTGGAAAAGCTGAATTCCTATCAGGTGGATTTGGTAGTTTTAGCCGGATTTTTAGTAATCCTTCCACCAAAGATGATTGAGGAGTATGCAAACCGTATCATCAATATCCATCCATCCCTCATCCCATCCTTCTGTGGAAAAGGCTTTTACGGACTTAAGGTACATGAGGAGGCTTTAAAGCGCGGGGTTAAGGTAACGGGAGCAACGGTTCATTTTGTGGACTCAGGAACCGATACCGGACCAATCATTTTACAGAAGCCGGTTATGGTTGAACAGGGCGATACACCGGAAATCCTGCAGCGCCGGGTGATGGAGCAGGCGGAATGGATTATTCTGCCAAAGGCAATTGATTTGATTGCAAACAAGAAGGTGTCTGTTGTGGACGGGCATGCAATTATTACAGAATAAGAGGGAGAAAAGATGAAAGTATTAGTAGTCGGAAGCGGTGGAAGAGAGCATGCAATCTGTACTGCGGTTGCAAAGAGTTCCAGAGTAGATAAGATTTACTGTGCACCGGGAAATGCCGGAATTGCTGCACTTGCAGAGTGTGTTCCAATCGGTGCCATGGAATTTGACAAGCTGGTTGCGTTTGCAAAGGAAAACGCAATTGATTTTACCATTATCGGAATGGATGATCCGTTGGTTGGCGGAATTGTAGATGTATTTGAAGCAGAAGGCTTAAAGGTATTCGGACCAAGAAAGAATGCGGCGATTCTGGAAGGCTCTAAGGCTTTTTCCAAGGATCTTATGAAAAAGTACCATATTCCAACGGCGGCCTATGAGAACTTCACAGATCCTAATGAGGCTCTGAAATATCTTGAGACTGCCAAGATGCCAATCGTTTTAAAGGCAGACGGACTTGCTCTTGGAAAGGGTGTGTTAATCTGCAATACCTTAGAAGAGGCAAAGGCCGGTGTCAAGGAAATCATGGAGGATAAAAAATTCGGCACTGCGGGAAATACCATGGTAATCGAAGAGTTCATGACCGGACGTGAGGTTTCTGTTCTTTCCTTCGTGGATGGTAAGACCATAAAGATTATGTCTTCCGCACAGGATCACAAAAGAGCAGGAGACGGAGATACTGGTCTTAATACCGGAGGAATGGGTAACTTTTCGCCAAGTCCGTTCTATACAAAGGAAGTGGACGAGTTCTGCCAGAAGTACATTTATCAGGCAACCGTGGATGCGATGGCTGCAGAGGGACGTCCTTTTACAGGCGTTATTTTCTTTGGTCTGATGCTTACCGAGGATGGACCAAAGGTTCTGGAATACAATGCCCGCTTCGGAGATCCGGAAGCCCAGGTTGTTCTTTGCAGAATGAAGAATGATATCATTGATGTCATGGAGGCCTGTGTAGATGGAAAGCTGGATACCATTGATCTTCAGTTTGAGGATAACGCAGCAGTCTGTGTCGTACTTGCTTCAGAAGGATATCCGGTAGCCTATGAGAAGGGATTCCCAATTGAAGGCTTGGATGCATTTAATGATAAGGATGATTATTACTGCTTCCATGCAGGAACCAAGTTTGATGAAAATGGTGTAATTGTGACTAATGGTGGACGCGTACTTGGAATTACTGCCAAGGGAAGTGACCTTAAGGAAGCCCGTGCGAAAGCATACGAGGCAACCGAGTGGGTAAGCTTTGCAAACAAGTATATGCGCCATGATATCGGAAAAGCTATTGATGAAGCATAAATAAAATGAAAAACAGAAAAGACTCTTGTATCGGCATATGTCAGTTCAAGGGTCTTTTTTCTGGAAAATTCTATATAAAATCTATTCGAGGGTTCTTATGGAAAAAGATGTAAGAAGATTTTTTTCTAAATATACATCCATGAGCAATATAAAAACCGATCTGCTCCCGAAATGCGAGCAGGATATCGAGGAAGTGCTTGCGCTTATTGACTCTGGCGAATTCAGTCAGGCCGAATTTGACTTGGATGATTATAAGAGGGGGCTGGCATACTTTTTCGGAATTGGTGATGTGCGGGATGATGAGGCAGGGCTTACTTATTTAAAATCGGCAGCGGATGCGGAACATGGGGGGTTAAGAAATGCGGATGCCATGAACATGTATGGCTTTGCCTGCTATCATACTTCCATCAACAGTAAAGAGGTTCCCCAAAAACAGGCCTGGTACGAAAAACAGGCGTTTCAGTATTTTGCGGAGGCTGCAAAGCTTGGGCAGACAGAGGCGGTGTTTAACCTTGGCGTATGTTATATGGAAGGAAAATGTACCGAGGGGAACACTGAGCTGGGACTACAATTTGTAGAGGAAGCGGTAGAAAAAGGACATCCGAGAGCCGCCCTTTATCTGGAGGAATACAAGGCAAAAGCAGGGTTAGGACCCCAGGTAGAAAGGGAAGCACCAAAAGAAGAAGTATTCGAGAAAGTCCTGACAGAAATGCGGCGGGAAGCAGATGGTGGCCCGATTTATGTGACAGGGTTATTTAATGACATATTCTTGGAACAGGGATATCAGTGGGTAAAAAATAATCAGCTTGGATGGATCTGTTCAAAAGATAACGGGAAAAGTTATCTGATCAGCGAATCCGAGCTTGGTGAAATAGAGAAGCTGCTTTTGTGAATTGGATGCCCGGTATGGGAAAAGGAGAAAACGGATAAACCAAATGTAATTTGGGTGTAGAAAGAAAAATAATTGGTCGTACACCCAAAATGGAAGCTCAAAAGGAAATCCAAAGAGAGCTCAAAGCGAAAATTGGGTGTAGCCGGGGAAAAGAACTGTCGTACACCCAAAATGGAAGTCCAAAAGGAAATTCGAAGAGAGCTCAAAGCGAAAATTGGGTGTAGCCGGGGAAAATGAAGTGTTGTACACCCAAAATGAGAGGGAAAAGAGAAAATTCGAAGAAAATCCAAAGTGAGATTGGGTGTGGAGAGGGAAAAAATTGCCCACACACCCAAACAATAAAATGGATAGTTTAGATTTGATAGCAGGACGATTGTGGATTGGTTATTTGATATCAAAGGAGGGAAAAAATACGATGAAAAAAGGTATTATTTTTGATATGGACGGCACACTATGGGATTCTTCCGTTCAGGTCTGCAAGGCCTGGGATTTGGCAATCGAAAAATGCGGCTATTCCCGTGCTCCCATTACAACAGAGGAAATGCAGGGCGTCATGGGCAAGACCATGGATCAGATTGCAGAGATTTTGTTTCCTTTCGTGCAGGGCAAGGAGCAGGAAAAGCTTCTTGCAGCATGCTGTAAGGAGGAGAATGGTTATCTTCGAGAGCATGGCGGCGTCCTTTACCCGGATATTCGAAAAACCATGGAAGCATTAAAAAGTGCCGGCTATCATTTGTATATTGTAAGCAATTGCCAGGCAGGATATATTGAGGCTTTTCTGGATTACTATCAGATGTGGGATCTTGTAGAGGATATTGAGTGCTACGGCAACAATCAGAAACAAAAGGCTGATAATATTGCACTTCTTTCAGAGAGGAACCATTTAGAAGATGCGGTTTATGTTGGAGATATTCAGGGAGATTATGATTCCAGCATGAAAGCAGGAGTGAAATTTGTTCATGCTTCTTACGGCTTTGGCACCATAAATACTACGGTGCCAAAGATTATGGCTTTTTCAGATCTTATTGAGGTAATACCAACAGTGCTGGATAAGTGAATTCATTTTCGGATTTGTGTTCCTTAAGAATGAATTTTGCTATTTGAATCAGAACGTTTAAAAAGCGTCGGCACTTAAT
>JBJENM010000079.1:0-12264 GCA_051880175.1 Agathobacter sp.
CGTCGCATCAGAATTCCGTTACACAGCAGGGAATTGTCTATGTAGTGGCGTTCTAACAGAATTTCTCCTTCCATAGGGATCTCGATATCCTCCTCGGAGCAATTGATGATAATTTCGATATAATTATCTACCCAGCCCACCTTCTCGAACTGGATTACTCTTGGATGCTCCTTGTACTGATTCGGGAAATGGAAATTCCTGCATCTTAGCAATGGTTCGTTTTTACGAAGATTGATAAGCTGTGAAATAATCTCAATCCGCTCCTTATACTTTCCGGCGTCAATCTCATCCCAGGGCATACATCTTCGATTATCCGGATCATGTCCACCCTCCATTGCAATCTCTGTGCCATAATAGATGCAGGGACTTCCCGGCATGGTAAACAGGATTGCAAGCTGTGCAAAATATGCATCCAGACTTTTTACATTGCTGCGAAGGCGCATAGTGTCATGGGAATCCAACAGATTAAACAATACATCGTTGGTCTGCTGCATATAGGAGGTATAGCAGCGGTTGATGGTATATTCAAAATCTTCATTCGTAAGGCTCTTATCAATCCAGAAATCCTTAATGCTCTCACCCAGCGGGTAATTCATAACTGCATCAAATTCATCTCCCCGAAGCCATGGCAATGCATTGTGCCAGATTTCTCCCAAAATATAAATATCCGGATCAATTCCCTTGATTCGATCGTGCAGCTCCTTGCAGAAGCGATGGGACACTTCATTTGCAACATCCAGACGCAGACCATCAATATGATAGTTTTCTACCCAGTCGGCACAAATATCAATAAAATACTTTCTTACCTCAGGGTTATTGGTGTTTAGCTTTGGCATTCCATCAAAGAAAGCAAAGGTATAGAGCTGCTTTTTCTTTGCCGCTTTTCCCGTCCGGTCCAAAGGCCATTCATTGATCATGAACCAGTCATAATACTCGGACTTTGGTCCCTTTTCCAGCACATCCTGCCATTTTGGGAAATAGTAACCGCAGTGGTTGAACACGCCGTCCAGCATGACACGGATGCCCCGCTTGTGTGCCTCCTCCACCAACTCCTTAAACACCGTTTCGTCCCCGAAATTCGGATCGATTTTCGTGTAATCCTTGGTGTCATATTTATGATTGGAGGGAGCTTCATTGATCGGAGTAAGATAGATTCCGTTAATTCCGATATCCTTAAGATAATCCAGCCGGCTGATGATTCCTCTTAAATCACCCCCGTAGCACTCCTCATTCCTTACGTTTTCTCTGTGCTCATTCCAGGGTTTTACATATTCCGGATCAATGGTGTGGTCTCCGTTGCAGAAACGATCCGGGAAAATCTGATACCACACTGTATCATTTACCCATGCCGGAGTCCTTGGTATGTCGCAGGGATTCATCCATGGGAACACAAAGCACTGGCGGCTTCTTCCCTCCAAATACATCTGCTCCCGGCTTACAAAGCCATCCTCGAAATACAGCCAGCTTTCCGTATCCGTAATCAGCTCAAAGTAATATTTCAGCCGCTTAAACTCCGGCTTAACCGTGGTTGTCCACCAGAGCTGGTTTTTCAAACGCTTTTTAAAGACGATAGGCTCACTTGTGCCCTCCCAGTTCTCTCCTCCTCCGAGGATACCTGCAGCGAAAGGATCACCCTGTATGATATTTACCTGCTTGACATCATATCCGGTCTTAATATTAATAATCAGCTCATCTTCATTAAACGGATAACAATAATTGTCACTGGCCTGATGGTATACTGCATTGAATTCCATGAAAAATCCCCCATTTTTCTTATGCGCAATTTTACGAAACTACTGTAAAAAATATACCATAACTTTCTTGACTATTCAACCGGACATTCTCTATAATGGGTTCATATTGATTATTATCAAGTCCCATTTCGGAATGGTATTCCTGAGAATGAATTTTGCTATTCGAATCAGAACGTTTAAAAAGCGTCGGCACTTAATGAGCAATTCATTGCGAATTTAGTACCGCTACGCTTTTTACAAACGAGAGTGGGTTCTGATTCGGATATGCAAATTCATTCAGGAACACAATTCCGAAATGGGAGATTATCAAAAATGAGGTAACATAAAAAATGGCAGGCTCAACATTTGGAAATCTTTTTAAAATTACAACCTGGGGGGAATCCCATGGAAAAGGAATCGGTGTCGTGGTAGACGGATGTCCTTCCGGTCTTTTGCTTTGCGAAGAAGACATCCAGCTTTATCTAAACCGCAGAAAACCTGGGCAGTCCAAATTTACAACTCCAAGAAAGGAAGACGACGCCGTCGAGATTTTATCCGGTGTATTCGAAGGAAAAACCACCGGCACTCCGATCTCAATGGTGGTATGGAATAAAAATCAGCAGTCTAAGGATTACAGTGAAATTGCTTCCTACTATCGTCCGGGACATGCCGACTTCTGTTTTGATGAAAAGTATGGTTTTCGGGATTACAGAGGTGGCGGCCGCTCCTCCGGCCGTGAAACCATCGGACGTGTCGCCGCTGGTGCCATTGCCGCAAAGCTTCTAAAAGAAATGGGAGTCTCCATTCTTACATACACAAAGTCCATCGGGCCGATTCAGGTGGATATGAACCATTTTGACCCGGAAGAAATAAATAGAAACCCGTTGTATATGCCGGATGCTTCTGCTGCAGAAAATGCATCTGCCTACTTGGAGGCATGTCTTTCAAATCGCAACTCCTCCGGCGGTGTGGTAGAATGTATTGTCGAAGGTCTTCCGGTAGGTCTCGGAGATCCTGTTTTTGAAAAGTTAGATGCCAATCTTGCCAAAGCAATTATGTCCATCGGAGCCGTCAAAGGGTTTGAAATCGGAGACGGAATGGAGGTTGCAAAGGCAACGGGTCTTACCAACAATGATGCCTTCTGCCTGAATTCAAAAGGTGGTGTGACCAAGAAAACAAATCACTCCGGCGGAACTTTAGGCGGAATGAGCGATGGTTCTCCCCTCGTACTCCGTGCCGCTTTTAAACCGACCCCTTCCATTGCAGCAACACAGCATACCGTCAATAAATCCGGCGAGGAAATTGATATTAACATTAAAGGGCGACATGATCCGATCATCGTTCCCCGGGCCGTAGTTGTGGTGGAAGCCATGACCGCAATCACTGTGCTGGATGCACTTCTTACCAATATGAGTGCACGCATGGATAAGATTAAAGAATTTTATAAGAGATAAGCTTTTTTGAATTTGTGTCCCTTAGAATAAATTTGCTGTTCCAATCAGAACGTTTAAAAAGCGTCGGCACTTAATGAGCAATTTCATTGCGAATTTAGTACCGCTACGCTTTTTACAAGTGAAAACGGGTTCTGATTGGAATAGCAAATTCATTCTAAGGGACACAATTGTAAAATGGGATTTTATTTTTCCAGCAAGAATTCTTCAATCTGCTTTTCGACAACCTGCATATTTAGAGGATTCGTCTTAGATTCCATTGTAATAATCAGATTTTTCCCCGGAAATATACCATTCATCGCATATAATTCCAATTTTTGCAGTGCCTTTTTACAATAGTCCTCCTGCTCCATCATTCCAAAATGCTCCCAATAATATTCCGTTCTTCGTTCCACATTCAAAAGTGTAAAATCAGGATGTAATACTACATTTTTTCCAAGAACAAGAGGTTTCTCATATAAATACGGAACATTCATGATTCCAAACTTATCCGCAAGAATTTTTTCTGATTTCGAGCGGACAAGTTCTCCTTTATTTGTTTGAAACAGTAGATTTTCCTCATACTGATTCCAGTTCTCATATTCCGCAGCTTCCCACATTTTTACGTACTCTTCACTAGACATCGTAAGCGGTTTTACCAGTTTTTTGCGAATGTCACTTAGCCTTTCATATTGCAGATGAATTTCATTCTCATCATACTGTGTAAGAATGTTTTGAATAAGCTTTAGCTGCTTCTCCACAACCTTGACAATATTTTTTGCATAATCACGCTGCGCAATCCTATTTGCCAGACTCCGCTCACTTACTTTCAGATACTTCCCATTATGATTCTTATCCTCGGTTGCTTTATCCCTTACATAAAATTGAATACTGTTTCCTTGTTTGGTAATTCGAAGCTTTTTATCCGGTAAGGTTTTTACCATTTTCTGGGCCTGTTCCAAAATCTGCTTCAATTCCCGTTCTTTCTTATCCAGACTTTCTTTTAATTGATCCATGTTCTTCTCCTTTATCATTTTTTGTAATTTTATTATCCGGCAGCCTTACCACCTTTCCTGTTACACCTCCCTTTTTTGTGGCTTACCTACCAAATATATTTTTCAGAGTTCCTAGTATGTAGCCTTTTACTATCCATACATACTCAATCAACATTTCTTCTTTCTTTTGTATGTATTGAAAAACGCCTGATACATACAGTAGGAGTAAATAACTCCTTTCTTGTATGTATCGCAACAAATTCGATACATACCAAAACATATCAAATATGCTTTTTCGTATGTACTCATAAAAAAGTGGTCACAAAAATACATACCAAAAATGCGGCTAACTATTTTTATGTATGTACGGCCCATAAATCCATACATACCTTTTTTCTTAAAATAAATTATTTGTATGTAGTCACTTCCAAGAGACATACCATTTAGACAAATACCGAGACAATTGTATGTACTGCCTCTGATTTTTATAATACAAATGGAAATTTCGTCGGTACGTCTTGCAGAAGCAACCTCCAAAAGCTTCAGATAAAAGAATCTAAATTGTTCACTTTTGGAAATTCCTTTGCAAGACCATATCCAACATTAGAATCTGATAAAACTTGAAATGATTTTCTTCTTTTTTCTTTTGTGTATCTATGAATGAATTTTGCTATTCCAACCAGAACGTTTAAAAAGCGTCGGCACTTAATGAGCAATTTCATTGCGAATTTAGTACCGCTACGCTTTTTACAAGTGAAAACGGGTTCTGATTGGAATATGCAAATTCATTCATAGACACAATTGTAAAATGGGAATATTTCTTAATCCAACGCAATCGGTTCATCCTCTCTGCGGCGCAGAATATCATATTCCTCTAATTCCATGCCAAGATCCACATAAAAAATCTGCTGTGGGTGCGGACAGGATTCCATTGGCTGTCCCTCTTCATCCATAAGGGCCTTTACCGTTACCAGCACATTTCTGCCATCGGGCTTCATAACTTCAATTTCTTCCCCAACAGAGAATTTATTCCGCTGCTCCATTTTATACATGCCGGCAGCATTCCTTTCGCCTACGATTCCAAGATACGTGTATCCCTTCTCATAAGTGTTATTGTCATAAATCTGGGCTTCCTCCGATGGCTTTCCGTAGAAAAATCCGGTAGTAAACAAGCGATAGGTACAGCTTTTGATCTGCTCCATATACCATGGCATATTTGCCTCATATTTTTCCGATGACTCAAGATAATCATCAATTGCCTTCCGATAGGTTCTTGCCACCGTTGCTACATAAAGAGCCGTCTTCATGCGTCCCTCAATTTTAAAGCTGTCGATGCCTGCATCAATCAGATCCGGGATATGTTCGATCATACACAGATCCTTGGAATTAAAAATGTAGGTTCCTCTCTCATTCTCATAGACCGGAAGATACTCACCGGGTCTGCTCTCCTCCACCACAGAGTATTTCCAACGGCAGGGATGTGTGCAGGCTCCCTTATTTGCATCTCTTCCTGTAAAATAATTCGAAAGCAGGCATCTTCCGGAATAGGAAATACACATTGCCCCATGAATAAAGGTTTCGATTTCCAGTTCATCCGGAATATTCCTTCGGATTTCTTTTATTTCTGCCAGAGAAAGCTCTCTTGCGGATACCACTCGTGTTGCACCCTGTCCATACCAGAACTGATAGGTCCCGTAATTTGTATTGTTTGCCTGAGTACTTACGTGGCGCTCAATTTCCGGGCAAACCTCCTTTGCAATCATAAAAAGTCCCGGGTCCGAGATAATGAGTGCATCCGGGCGGTCCGGCTTCATGTCCCGAAGTTCTTCAAAATATGCCCGGGCTCCGTCCAGATCATAATTGTGTGCAAGGATGTTTGCTGTCACATATACCTTTACTCCATGGGCATGTGCAAATGCAATTCCCTCCGCCATCTCTTCCATGGAAAAATTCTTGGCTTTTGCTCGAAGTCCAAAGGCTTCCCCACCGATGTAAACGGCATCCGCACCATATATCACGGCTATCTTTAATACCTCTAAGCTGCTTGCCGGAACAAGAAGCTCTATCGGGCGTTTCAATTCCATACGATACTCCATTCCTTTCCCAGATTTCCATATCTGGTCATTTTATTTTCTTTTGAGATATGTATTTCTAAATGAATTTGCATATTCGAATCAGAACCCACTCTCGTTTGTAAAAAGCGTAGCGGTACTAAATTCGCAATGAATTGCTCATTAAGTACCGACGCTTTTTAAACGTTCTGATTCGAATAGCAAAATTCATTTTAGAAACACATATCGCAAAACATAATCATTAAATTACCCACAAATTATTTCTTCACAGATACTGTAATCCCATCTCCCACCGGAAGTATTGCAGTAACAAGTGCTTCGTTGTGGGTAAGCTCATAGATATACTCCCGCATTCTCTTATAAATGGTTCGATTTCTGCGCTCTACGATATAATGGGATTCTATGATTTCTCCCTCCTGAAGCACATTATCCGATACCAGCACTCCTCCGCTCTTTAACAGACGCATAACCTCCGGCATAAAATGAATGTACTGCCCCTTGGCGGCGTCCATAAAAATCAGATCATACTCCTCTGAAAGTGTAGGCAGAATTTCTGCCGCATCGCCTTCCAGCAATGTAATCTGGTCTTCCTTCCCTGCCCGGACAAAATTTTCCTTTGCAATGGGAATTCGCTTGTCATAATTTTCAATGGTTGTGATTCTGCAGCCTTCTGGCCCATAGGTTGCCATCAATATGGAAGAAAAACCAACCGCTGTTCCAACCTCTAAAATTTTCATAGGCTTTGCCATCGCAAGAAGAAATTTCAAAAAGCTCTGCATCTCCTTCCGAACAATCGGAACATAAGTATCCAGAGCTTCCTTCTCGATGACGTCCAAAATCTCGGTGTTCCCTGAATCAAAGGAATTGATAAAGGTCACCAAACGTTCATCCACTATCATGTTTTAATTCTCCCCGGTAGTTTCTCCGGCCTGTGTTTCACTATTTTCTGTACCTTCTGTCTGATTCTCTGTGCTTTCCGTTTCCTCGGTCTCGGGCTCTGCCACCGTCGACATGGCAATCATAAGTTCCTTGGGGTCCATATTGGTATTTAACGTATAAACTCCCGGAATCAGTTTTCCGGAATAAGCGAACAGTTTCATTTGAAGATAAAAAAGCTTCGAATCCCTAATTAAGCCTTTTTGTTCCAGCAACTCGGCAACCTCTTTATCTGACATCCCCTCTTGAATTAAAATCGGAACCTCTCTTCCCTCTCCGGAAGAAATTGCCGGTTCTGTAAACATACGATATCCAAAATCATATCCAATTTCTGCAAGCTGTGTTGCTGCATAAATTACCATAAGGGCAATCAGTATTCCGAATGCAAATCGAATAAAACGAAAAATTGCCTTGTTGCCGTTTGTCATTTTCTAAATCTCCTAAACTTCCATAATAATCGGCATTATCATTGGTCTGCGCTTTGTCTCTTTCCATACGAAATCAGAAAGCGCATCTTTGATTTCTGTCTTAATCTTACCCCAATCCGTGATATTATGATCCATGCAGTAATTCATTGTTTCATCCAGCACAGACTTTGCCTCATCCATCAGACTCTCTGAATTGCGCACATACACAAATCCTCTGGACACAATATCCGGTCCCGCAAGCACCTGTCCGGAACCGCTTTCTAAGGTCATAACCACGATGATGATTCCGTCTTCTGCCAGCTTTTGTCTGTCCCGAAGCACGATATTTCCCACATCACCTACGCCAAGACCATCCACCATGATATTTCCAACCGGAACCTTTCCAGTAACCTCGGCTCCGTTTTCGTCGATTTCCAAAACATCCCCGGAAGATAAAATCTTGATATGCTCGCTGTCATATCCCAGTTCTTCCGCAATTTTTGCCTGTGCCACCAGATGCTTATACTCTCCGTGTACCGGTATCGCATACTTTGGATTTACCAGAGAGTAGATCAGCTTAATGTCCTCCTTGCAGGCATGTCCGGATACATGAACATCCTGGAAAATGACATCTGCCCCTTTGCGCATCAGCTCGTTGATAATACCGGTAACGGATTTTTCATTTCCCGGAATCGGATTTGAGCTGAATACAATGGTATCGTTGGGTTTGATGCTCACCTTCCGATGGGTACCGTTTGCCATGCGGGAAAGTGCAGCCATAGATTCTCCCTGGCTTCCTGTTGTGATAATAACTGTCTGTTCATCCGGATAACTCCGAAGTGCGTCCACATCAATCAGAATATTGTCCGGCAGGGTCAGATAACCGAGTTCTGAAGCAATCTTAATAATATTTACCATGCTTCTTCCCTCAATTGCAACCTTACGGCCAAATTTGTGGGCAGAATTTATGATCTGCTGTACACGATCTACATTTGATGCAAAGGTTGCTATGATAATTCTTGTTTTTGTATGCTCTGCAAAAATGTTGTCTAAAGCAATTCCCACACTCTTTTCAGACTTTGTAAAGCCTTCTCTCTCTGCGTTCGTACTGTCGCAGAGAAGGGCAAGCACGCCCTTTTTACCGATTTCTCCAAATCGCTGTAAGTCAATTGCATCACCAAAAACCGGTGTATAATCAATCTTAAAGTCTCCGGTATGCACAACGATTCCTGCCGGTGAATAAATTGCAAGAGCCGCAGCATCCTGAATACTATGATTTGTCTTAATGAATTCTACACGAAAACATCCTAAGTTAATGTGCTGTCCATACTGAACCACCTTGCGCTTTGTCTTATTTAAAAGATCATGTTCCTCTAACTTGTGATCGATGATTCCAATCGTAAGCTTTGTCGCATAAATAGGCACATTAATCTCTTTCAATACGTACGGGATCGCACCGATGTGATCCTCATGGCCGTGCGTAATGAAAAAGCCTTTTACTCTATCGATATTGTCTCGCAGATATGTGATATCTGGGATAACAAGGTCGATACCAAGCATGTCGTCCTCCGGGAAGGCTAGTCCACAGTCTACAACAATGATGCTGTCATCATATTCAAAGGCTGTGATATTCATTCCGATCTGTTCTAATCCACCCAAAGGAATTATCTTCAGCTTGCCACTATTCTGTTTTGTTTCTTTTTTCAAAATATTACCTCCATTGTTACTTGCTAAAAAGCATATGAAATCTCCTGGATTTCTTCTAAAATATTACATCTGTTTCTTCATCCGTAAGCTCAGCAAATACTTTCGCAAGGGCAGCAAACTCCACATCGTCCTCCACCATCTCGTAAAGTACTTCCTCATCTTCCGTACGAATTTCTTTTAAAATATATGCATCACTATCTCCTTCTTCCGTTCCGTCCGAAACAAGAAGATATTTCGCTCCGTTTAATTCTGTTTCTTCTTCAATTGCAAACTCCACTTCCTCATTGGTCTGTGGATCGATAAACAAAACTTTTTCCATAAGATCTCCTGATTTAGTTGTTGGAATTTTTCAGATAATCCAAATATCCCTGCAAAATAAAAATTGCCGCAATTTCATCCACATATTCCTTGCGGTTTTCTCTTCGTATTCCCATCTCCATCATGGAATTGTCGGCAGCCACCGTTGTAAGACGCTCGTCCCATAATACCACTTCCAGACCGGTGCGCTTTGTAAGCATCTCGGCAAACTCCTTTGTGCGCTCGCAACGTTCTCCCTCTGTATTGTTCATATTCTTAGGATATCCAAGTACGATGCGATCTACTCCACCATACTGTGCAATTATTTCTTCAATCCTTGCCAAAGTCTGGCGCAGCTTCCCGGGTGCTTTTCTTCTTACGATTTCCACTCCCTGGGCAGTCAGTAAAAGCTCATCACTGATTGCGACACCAACTGTCTTTGAACCAAAATCCAAGCCTAAAATTCTCATATATGTATTTCCCAAAGCTTTCTTATTTCCAGGATTCGTCTCTGATGTAAGCCTTCAGGATTTCCTCTACCAATTCATCCCGCTCGACTTTCATAATAAGACTTCTCGCATTTTTATGACTGGTGATATAGGTAGGATCTCCGGACATAATATATCCCACAATCTGGTTTACCGGATTGTATCCCTTCTCACTAAGTGCCTCATATACGAGACGAAGCACGTCCTTAACCTGAAGCTCAGGCTCCTTTTGTACTGTAAAAAATTGTGTATTACTGATATCCTGCATTCTCATTACCTCGCCCTTGTTCTTTCCATTTTACCCCACTCAGTAAAAAAAAACAACATTAGAAAGAAAACATTTCCCTCATTCTCCATAACTTACCTGATCAGCATAATTTTCCAAGATAAATCTCGTCCTTTAAGCATCCCAGTACCTCACAGGATAAAATCCTGTTTGAAAGGTCGGTGTCGGACTCTACGGCAATCTTTACATATTCCTTATTGTATCCAACAAAATAGGTTTTATGTTCAATCTGGACTTCTTCTTCAAAAAGAACCTCCTGAATGCTTCCCACATATGCTTCACGAAATTCTTTTAACATGCGCTCGCCCAGTTCAATCAGATTCGCACTTCGCGCTGTCTTTATTTCCTCCGAAACCTGATTTTCCATTACCGCAGCTCTTGTGCCGGCACGTTTTGAATATTTAAAAATGTGCATCTCGTAAAAATGAATGTGTTCCAAAAAAGCTCTGGTAGTTTCAAACTCGCTTTCTGTTTCCCCCGGAAAACCCACAATAACATCTGTTGTAATGGCAGGATGCTCAAAGTATTTCCGAAGGAGTCTGCAGCCTTCTTCGTATTCTTTGCTGGTATATTTGCGGTTCATCCGCTTTAAGGTTTCATCACACCCACTTTGTAATGACAGATGAAAATGTGGACAGATTTTCGGAAGCTTTGCCATCTCTGCTGCAAACTCCTCCGTTACAAGCCTTGGCTCAAGAGAACCCAGTCGAATCCGCTCAATGCCCGGTATTTCATGCACCTTTCGTATCAGGTGAAGCAGACTGTCATTCGTGTCAATGCCATAGGAGCTTAAATGGATTCCGGTAAGTACCACCTCTTTAAATCCTTTTTCTGCCAATCCCTGTACCTCTTTTACCACCGACTCCAAGCTTCTGCTTCTCACTCTTCCCCTCGCATAGGGAATCACACAATAGCTGCAGAACTGATTACATCCATCCTGCACCTTGATAAATGCCCTGGTATGCTCCGCGGTCTGGGACAAAAAGAGTTCTTCAAATTCCTGATTTCCGTCATTGATATCAATCACGGCTTCGATATTGCTGCAGGAAGGCTCTTCCTTTTGTGCCTCTGTCTTGCTCTTTTCTGCAAAATATTGTTCTAACAGGCCTACCAGCTCGCCCTTCTTATTGTTTCCGATAATGATATCCACCGCATCATCTACACGGACTTCTTCTTCCTTTGTCTGCACATAGCATCCTGCCGCAACCACTACTGCGCCCGGATTTTTTGCCTTTGCACGATGCAGCATCTGTCTGGATTTTCGATCTGCCATATTCGTCACCGAGCAGGTATTGATCACATAAACATCTGCAACATCACTAAAATCAACGATTTCATATCCGGCATTTTCTAACATCTGCTGCATTGCTTCCGTTTCATATGCATTTACTTTACATCCTAAATTGTGTAAGGCAGCCTTTTTCATTTTTCACTCCTATTGCAATTGACTTTTTCTCCGAAAAACATTACTATCTTGATAGAGACTTTGTTTAAAGGAGGTTTTCTAATGAAAACAGTACAGATTTCATTAAATTCTATTGGAAAAGTAAAATCATTCGTAAATGCGATTTCTCAGTTCGATTTTGATTTCGATTTGATCTCAGGAAGATATGTTATTGATGCAAAATCCATCATGGGCATTTTCAGTTTAGATTTATCTAAGCCAATCGAGCTTGCTATACATACCGAGGACAATCTTGATGAAATTATGGAAGTTTTAAAACCATATCTTCTCGATTAATTACGGAACAAGATTACTTTTAAAGAGCCTGCATTGCAGGCTCTTTTTTCATTTTCATTAAAATCGCAAATCTGAACTCAAAACTTCTCTTATTCCGGAATTGTGTTCCTGAGAATAAATTTTGCTATTCGAATCAGAACGTTTAAAAAGCGTCGGCACTTAATGAGCAATT
>JBJENM010000080.1:0-2753 GCA_051880175.1 Agathobacter sp.
AAAATCCGCAATTTGAAGCTGTTTTTCAAGGATTTTAGGTATACGACAGTTCTAGCACCGCAAATCTTGCCAAATTCCACAATTCTGATTCAAATATGCCCTTTTCGGATTTGTATTCCTTCGAATGGATTTTGCTGTTTCGAATTTCGCCAAGATGTGATACTATACTACATAAATACATTTTGCGAGGTTAGAATATGGATATCTATGAAGAAATAGAATTGAATGATTGTCCACTCTGCGATGGCGGCGCGCTGTTGGAAGAAGAGAATGGATGCGGATATTATGTCATGTGCATGGAGTGCGGATGCCATTCCGTAACCATCGATTTTCATTCTGAGGAGGACCGGCTGGAAGCGGCAAAACGTACCGCTCTTTTGTGGAACACGGGAAAAGTAATTTCAAGCAGTCCGGGAGAATGACAAAGGACTTATCAAAAAGGGGAAGATTTGGACATGATGATTCGAAAAATGGAACAAAAGGATTTTGATGAAGTATTTGCTATGATGCGGGTGTTCTATGATTCACCCGCTGTTTTTCATACGTCATCCGATGAAGTGTTAAAAAGGGATATTGCAGATTGTATCGGAGACCAGCCATTGGTGGAAGGCTTTGTATTTGAGGAAGATGGAAAACTCTTAGGATACGCAATGACTTCCTTAAGCTACACAACAGAATATGGTGGAGTGTGTGTATGGTTGGAGGACATCTACATGAAGCCGGAGTGCAGAGGACGGGGCTTTGCGTCTTCTTTTTTCCGTTATATGGAGGAGTATTATAAGGATGCAGTACGCTTTAAGCTTGAGGTGGAGCAGGAAAATGAGAATGCCATCCTGGCTTATAAGCGAAACGGCTATGGTATTTCACCGTATTTCGAAATGACGAAAGAGATGATTGAGGGCTAATTTTTGCTTTTATTTTAGTACGAGGCGTTTTACTGTTGAAAAGTGCCCTACTTTTCTGATAACATATAATATCGCGGAAAGCGCATACTAAAGAAAGAAATATGTGGGGATGTATGGCATGATACGTTTAGAACACATCTGTTATGTGGTTGATGAAAAAGTAATCTTAGATGACATTAACTTGGAGTTGGGAAATGAATTTATCGCGATAACCGGTCCAAACGGAAGCGGAAAATCCACCCTTGCAAAAATCATTATGGGGCTGATCACTCCAACCTCCGGGAAAATATATTTTGAGGGTGAAGATATCACAAACCTTACCATTGACGAGCGGGCGAACCGGGGAATCGGATATGCGTTCCAGCAGCCGGTGCGGTTTAAAGGACTTCAGGTAAAGGATCTTCTTGAAATTGCAAACTCCTCAGAAGACCGAAATGCAATTTATGGTGCAATCAGCGCGGTTGGTCTTGATCCAAAGCTGTATTTAAGAAGAGAATTAAACGATACCCTATCCGGAGGAGAGATGAAGCGTATTGAGATCGCAATGGCGGTTCTGCGCCGTGCGAAGCTGTCTATTTTTGACGAGCCGGAGGCAGGTATCGATCTATGGAGCTTCCAGAATCTAATCCATCTTTTTGAACATATGAGGGAAGAAATCGGAGGGGGAATTCTTGTAATCAGTCATCAGGAACGAATCCTTAACATTGCAGACCGGATCATCTACTTAAAAGACGGAAAAATACAGGATGATGCACAGGACGTGCTGGAAACGATAGATTAGGAGGAAGCCATGGATAACGTACAGAAACATCTTCTGAAGGAAGTGGCAGAGCTGGATGCGCTTCCTGTTGGAGCATACAATATTCGTAGTGATGGAAAAAGTATTGCCAGAAACTCTTCTGCGAACATCGATATTGTTACAAAAGAGGACAAATCCGGTATAGATATTAAAATCAAGGACAACACCAAGAAAGAAAGTGTTCACATTCCGGTTATCATCAGTGAGAGCGGATTGAAGGAAAGTGTATACAATGACTTTTTTATTGGGGATAACTGTGATGTCGTAATTATTGCGGGATGCGGTATCTCAAACTGCGGTTCCGGGGACAGCCAGCACGACGGCGTGCATACATTTTATGTCGGAAAGAACAGTAAAGTCAGATATGTGGAAAAGCATTATGGTGAAGGAAGCGGAACCGGAAAAAGAATCATGAATCCAAAGACGGTCATTCATCTGGGGGAAAACTCCCAGATGACTCTGGAAACGGCACAGATTGGTGGGGTGGACGATACCATACGAACCACAAACGCAGACTTAAAAGAGGGTGCAACCATTATCATTCATGACAAGATTATGACCACCAAAGACCAGCGTGCCATTGCGGAGATGGTGGTTGATATGGACGGTGCCGGTTCGAACTGCGATATCATAAGCCGTGGTGTTGCAAAGGATGACAGTTACCAGGAAGTCAAGCTTGGAATCAATGGAAATGCGCCGTGTAAAGGCCATGCGGAATGTGATTCCATTATTATGGACAGGGCGCAGATTCTTGCAATTCCGATGTTAAAGGCTGCGGATGTGGATGCATCCTTAGTACACGAAGCTGCAATCGGTAAGATCGCAGGGGAACAGCTTATGAAGCTCATGACCCTTGGTTTATCTGAGAAGGAGGCAGAGGAGCGCATCGTACAGGGCTTCTTAAAATAACTCCCTTTTCAAATTGTTTTTCTGAATGAATTTGCATATTTGAATCAGAACTGTGGAATTTGGCAAGATTTGAGGTGTTAGAACCGTCGTATACCTAAAATCCTTGAAAAACAGCTTCAAATTGCGGATTTTTCATGCGA
>JBJENM010000081.1:0-12054 GCA_051880175.1 Agathobacter sp.
TTTCACGCCAAATACTCCTATGCCATTTCAATATTTCTATTATAATACAAAAACTTCCATAACCAAAGAAAAAATCCCCTTAAGTGAAAACCTACGGGGATTTTTCTTTGCATTTATTCTGCTTCTCTTAACCGTTCTACCACACTTTGCTTTGCCGTCTGTCCGTACATGACAGAAGGAATCAGCCATCCCAGCAGAGCAAAGATGGGAATTGCAAGCAAAACAGGCAGAATCGTAAAGTTTGCAGTAAAGAACCAAAACATGTTTTCCAGCACATTGCCAATCAATGGGTTGATCAGCAGGGATAAAAGCAGTGCTGCAAGGGACGCACCCAGCGCATAAAACAAGCCTTCATAAACCAGCATACTTTTTAATTGCCGAGCTGTCATGCCTACGGATTGCAGTACTGCAAATTCTCTCCTGCGGGACAGGATACCGGTCATAACCGCATTGAAGAAATTCAGGATTCCCACCAGACCGATGATTGCACAGAGCAGCCCGCCGAGAAGCAGGAACATCTTCCGGAAATTCTCAAATTCAGCCCGGATGGTAGACTTACTCTCATACATCAGCCCGGACAAATCCCCACCCGTCAAATCGGCAAGGTAGTTTTCCGCGGTCTCTTCCGCAGTGATATCCGGGGTGTCGAATAGATAGAACAAAGGGAGCTTCACCTGCCGACTATCGCTTTCCAGTCTGTCAACGGGCAGTACAAAGCGGTACCCTATGGTATAGTAACGAAAGTTCATGGACTGTGGCACCGTCACATAAGCACAGATGGTATAGTCCACATCATGGCTTTGGGCGATGTGGAACTCCAGAAACTCCTCCGGGGTGTTTTCATCACTCTTTTCACCGGTTCTGCTGTCGATGTAATAGGCCTCCTCAATATAGGTGATGGTTTGCGTCGCTCCCAGAGGCGGATAGTCATCCAGATCCATGACATTGCCGTAATCGTCCTCATCCACAACTAATGCAATGGCGTTACTTTTTTCCGAAAACAGAGTTTGGATGTCACCGTCGATGACCGTCAATTTTTCAAATAGGGGGTCATCCAGACCCTCAATCTGAGCATTTGCTCCCAAAAGCTCTCCTCTTCGGGCATATATGGACAGGCTCATCTCAAGCATTTCACCGGAGACAAACTCTGACAGTTCTCTGCGAATCATCTCTTCCGGTATCCAGCCTGTGGGTTCGTATCCGCTTAGTGTGTATCCGCATCCGGATATGGTTTGTGAAGTATTTGCTTCGATTTGTTCTATCATATCCCGGGAAATATAGCTGTCTATATTATGCGAAGAACGAAAATAGTCGGTGCTGCTGACGATAAAATCCGCACAGCTTAGTTTTTCCAGATATTTTTCCATGTCGAAGCCGTTTGTAAAGGTCACCAGCACATTCAGAAGTACCACGGAAAGCCCTAGAGAGATCACCACAAGAATGGTCTTACTTTTGCTTCTCCCCAGATTGGCAAAGGCCATCTGATGCACCTTGGCTCCACGGGTTTGCCGATGCGTTTTCTTTGTCTGCGTAACCTCCGTGTACTTTACTGCTTCCACCGGAGACACTTTTGCGGCAATTCGTCCGGGGCGGAAGCAGGATAGTAAAACAGTAGTAAGCGCAAATAGGGCGGAAGCAAGAAATATCAATGGCGAAGTGCTGATTGTGGTAAAGTCGGCACCGAAGCTGGTTTGCGCCATTACTACCGGCATCAGAAGGATGCCTACGCCATACCCCAACAGCAGTCCCACCGGTATCCCAGCAAGACACAATAGGAGCGCCTGCTGGCGGATGATTCTGCGCAGCTGCCGGGGCGTGACGCCGATGGTTTTCAGCAATCCATAAAAGCGGATATCTCCGGTTACTGAAATCTGAAAGATGTTATAAATAATCAGATACCCGGTAAAAATTACCAGGGCAAGAAAAGCGATCATGCCTAACAAAGTTGCCGCGTCCATACCTTCGCTCATCTGAGCAGTAGTATACCCCCAGTTGACGCCGATGCGGACATTGTTTTCTTCACCGGAATTCTCCCAGGTATAGCCAAGATCTGAATCCACCTGCTCCATCTGTCCCCGAATATCGATAGCGGAGGCCAGCATCACGTTAAGGTCGGTGCGAAATTCCTCCATGCCCTCTGCCATCCCTTCCTCTTCTACTGCATCGGCATATTCCCTTGAGATATTGATAAAATGAACGGGACAGATATCGTCATACTCCCACCATCCCACTAACGTAAAGGTATCTGTTTTCTCATGCGCAATCTGATTTTTATCACAGATGTTATAAGTCAACGTAATTTCGGCCCCCAGCTGCGGGTCAATCCCCAACAGCGCTAATGCCCCTGTGTCCATGGTAATCTCATTTTCGCCCTGGGGCATATGTCCGGTGTCCGGCTGTGCATAGCTCCAGGTTGTGCAGTTTTCATCCATAAAACTGACTTCCGCAGGAACTTTCGCAAATGCACCGCTGTTTATGGTGCCAATGACCGTGCGCTCACCTACGGCTTTTACTTTGGGATGACCGGCAATCGCACGGATTTGTTCCTCGTTCACCTCCTTAAAGGTGCCGTGACAATAGCCGCCAATCTGACGGAAGGTGTACGTCTCATAGCCGGAATTTATGGACATTACCACGGTAAACAAGGAGGTAAACAACAGTGTTGTCAAAATAATTGCAGCAATGGCAATGATATTTCGTTTTCGGGATGCCCACAGAAAGCGGAAGCTTAAGTGTCGGATACACTTCCTGTTTTTTACATTCATTCCTGCCACCTCCTAACCTCGAGAGACGATCCGACCGTCTTCGATGTGAATGATTCGGTCTGCCATCTGTGCGATTTCCTCGTTGTGGGTAATCATTACGATGGTCTGTACGAATTTCTGGCTGGTCACTTTCAAAAGACTCAGTACATCCTGACTGGTTTTCGTATCCAGATTGCCTGTGGGTTCGTCGGCAAGAATGATTGCCGGCGCCGTCGCCAATGCGCGGGCAATGGCAACCCGCTGCTGCTGACCACCGGAAAGCTGACTGGGCAGAGCATTCAGGCGCCCATCCAGTCCCAGAGTCTGCACGATCTCCTGTACAAAATCCTTGTCCGGTTTTCCCCCGTCCAGCTGGATGGGCAGAACAATGTTTTCATACACGTTCAACACCGGGACAAGATTATATGCCTGAAACACAAAACCAATTTTGCGGCGGCGGAAAATAGTCAGGGCTTCGTCCTTTAGAGAGAAAATATCCTTACCGTCAACCGTTACGGTTCCGCCGGTAGGGCGGTCAAGTCCGCCCAGCATATGAAGCAGGGTAGATTTCCCGGAACCCGATGTGCCGACGATTGCGACAAATTCACCCTTTAAAATACTCAAATCTACGCCATCCAGAGCGCGAACGGCATTATCACCGGAACCGTAAATTTTACGCAGGTCTTTTGCCTGTAATATTTCCATAAATATGTACCTCCATAAAAAATCTGTATGCAGAGAGTTCTTCCTTCTCTACATACAGATTATCTCACAGGATTCTTTCCACATTCTTTCAGGATAAAAATGAATTCTAACAGTTTTGAAAGAATTGTCATTGTCTCGGCAGAAATACACAAAAAGTTGTCCCTTCCCCAGGACTGGATGCAACCTTGATATAGCCTCCCTGACCGGATATCATCTCCCGCGCCAGATAAAGACCGATTCCCACACCCTCTTGTTCTTTTGCATTTTGCGAACGGTAGAACCGGGTAAAAATCTTCGCCTGCTCGCTCTCCGGAATGCCGATTCCGGTATCCGCAATATCAATGCAGGAAAACATCTCATAGTCCATCACGGAAATGGTAATACTCCCCTGCTTTGTATATTTTATGGCATTATCCACAATATTTCCGATGGCTTCTGCTGTCCATCTCTCATCAAAAACAGCGGATGCCTTTGTATCCTGCAACTGTAAAAGAATTCCTTTCTCTGATGCTTTCGGCCGGAAGTGATCTACAATGTCTTCCAGCATAGGCTGCAGCCTTCCCGGTTGTGGAGCAAGGGCAATAATTCCATTTTCCAGGCGGGACAGCTTAACCAGCGAAGCAATTAAAAAGCGAAGCTTTTCTGACTGTGTATATATGGCCTTTGCACTGGCCTTTGCGGATTCAGGCAGGTCTTCTTCCTGCAAAAGCTCGCTGTATAACAGCAGATTTGAAATGGGTGTTTTCGTCTGATGGGAGATATCTGCAATCAGCGTCTTGATTTTATCCTTCTCAGCCGCCACGTTTCTCGCAGAAATTTCTGATGCGGATAGATAATGTGCAAATTTCGTTTCCAAAGAAGATAGCTTGCTCTCATCAAAATCCTTTTCCGTAAAGGTTCCATCCATTGCCATATTCAGCATCTGTTCAATTGTTTCCATTGTTTTTCTTGTGCGCCTTAAGTTCCAAAGAATAAGGATCACTGCCGTTACAAGACACAAAATTCCAAATAATAAAAACCAACGATTCATTTTTTCACCCAACTATATCCGACACCATATACGGTTTTGATGTAATCCTGTGCATTCAGCTTGTCACGCAAGCGTTTTACCGTAACAGATAGGGCATTTTCGTCCACATAATCTGCACCATCTGTCCAGATTCCATCCACAAGGGTTCTTCGGCCAAGTACCGCTCCTCTGTTCTCAACCAGAAGGCGCAGTAGCCTCTGCTCCGTTTTGCTTAGCTCCACTTCCCTCCCATCGACAAGAAAACGACAATGGAAAAAGTCAAATGCAAAGTGCGAAATCTTAATCACCTGCTCTTTTGCCGCCGCGGCGGACTTCCTTAGCTGTGTATTGACTCTTGCGCGCAAAACAGATAGTGAAAAGGGCTTTGTAATGTAATCATCAGCGCCTTTCTCCAGTCCGTCCACAATATCCATATCTGTGTCATTTGCAGTCAGCAAAATTACGGGCAGATCAGGTGTTGCCTTCTTTATATCAGAAAGCAGATCCAGTCCGCTTCCATCCGGCAGATTAATGTCCAAAAGAATGAGTGATACATCCCCGCACATAAGCTGCTCCTTGGCGGATTTTATATTCGGGCAGGAGAAAATGATTCTGTTTTCTGCCTTCAAAGCCTTACATAAGCCCTGGTTCAGCCCATTATCATCTTCAATAATCAATAATTGTTCCATTGGTTTCCCCCTCGTTTTGTCCTGCTTTTCCTTTATCCTACCACACATTCGGGAACAGGGATAGTGTTTATAGGTGTTAAAAACGGTGTGGCCGGATCGGTCACACCGTTAAAGGATTTCTCTCTAATTTACTTCTTTTACACTTTCTGTATTCTGCATTTCAAAAGGAACCAGTTCATGAACTGCCGGAGAATTTAAGTCAATCATGCAAAAAAGAATCTCCATACTTCTTGCAGCAATGCGCTCATAGCCCTGCCGGATTGTTACAATCTTCGGATTATAATAATCCGCAAGAAGGGTTCCGTCAAATCCTATGATGGAAATGTCCTCCGGCACTCTGCGCCCACTATCACAGATTGCACGGATGGCACCGATTGCCATCACATCACTCATTGCAAAAACAGCGGAAATCGGTATGTTTTTCTCAAACAGCCTCTGCATTGCACGATATGCGCCATCAAAGGAAAATCGGGATTTTTCATAATAATCTGTATCAATCTTCATTCCATGCTTGCGATAACTGTTTTCATAGCCACGGTATCGCTGCATACTGGTATGTGACGCACTCAAATCTCCGCCTAAAACGGCTATATTGCGGTGCCCCTTCGCAATCAGATAATCTACTGCCGTCTCTGCCGCCGCCGCATCATCGGTGGATACCGATGACAGATTGGAAAACCCAAGACCGTCTGCCTGAGTAGTAACAAGTACACAAGGAACCGATACGTCGGCAAACTGCTCTTCAAAATAGGTCGGGTTTCCTCCAAGGAAGAGAATTCCAATGGGTTTTCTTTCCCTGCAAAGCCGGATTGCCTCACTTACCTCGTTGGCATCTTCGTCTAAATAGTACACACGAACCGTGTACTCCGATGCCTCCACGCTCTTTTGAACCGCTTCAATAATATTCGCAAAAAGCATGTTGGAAGTACCTTTGACTATCACAAGGATCGACTTGGTGGTTGTCTGCTTTAAATGCTTCGCATTATTATTGGGAATAAAATTGTGGGCTTCCACAATCTCCATAATTTTTTGTTTTGCAATAGGACTTACGTCTTTTCGATTATTTAGTACCCGGGAAACCGTGCTGACGGAATATCCGGATTCTTTTGCAATATCAATGATTGTCATATGTTCTAGCCTTTCACTGCTCCTGCCACAACACCCTCGATAATATATTTTTGACAAACAAGATAGAAAATGACCACAGGAATAATCGCCAATACCAGCATAGCCATCATAGTTCCCCAATCTACGGCACCATAACCACCCTTCAGATATTGTACTGCAATTGGAATCGTCTTATATTTTTTCAAATCCAATACCAGATATGGCAGTAAATAATCGTTCCAGATCCACATTGCCTGCAAAATGGCAACCGTAATTGTGGTTGGCTTCATAATCGGAAAAACAATCTGGAAAAATGTCTGTATTGGTGTACAGCCGTCAATCATCGCTGCTTCCTCGATTTCAAGGGGAATGCTTTTTACAAAACCGCAGAACATAAATACTGCAAGCCCTGCACCAAAACCGAGGTACACAACAATAATGGAGATCGGGTTTGTCAAATGCAAAATATTTGCAACCTTTGACAATGTAAACATTACCATCTGGAATGGAACGATCATTGAAAACAGGCAGAGCAAATAGATTGCCGAGGTCAGTTTATTATGTACACGTGTAATATACCATGCACACATGGATGTGCACAAGATGATTACCGCAACAGATCCAACAGTAATTATAACGGAATTTGCAGCTACTGAAAAGAATTTTGTTGTTTCAATTCCGTTGATAAAATTCGTAAGCCCCATAAAGGATTTCGCATTCGGAAGCTCAAATGGCTTTCGTGTAATGTATGCCTTTGCCTTTATTGAGTTGATCGCCACAAGAAAAATCGGATAGAGCCATAAAATTGTAAGCAGGCTAAAAAACAATGTTAATATCCAGCCATGCTTTGCTTTTCTAACAGAATTCACTGTATCATCCATCTGCTTAGCCATTACTGCTGCACCTCCTTGCTTCTTGTAAGTTTATTCTGGGCAATTGCAATTACCGCTACGATCAGGAAGAATACAACCGCTTTTGCCTGTCCGGCACCTTCCCAACCGGTTCTTGTATAGAAAGTCTCATAAATATTTAACGCCAGCATCTGAGATGCTTTTGCAGGTTCTCCGGATGTAAGTGCCAGGTTCTGGTCAAACAATTTGAAGGAGTTGGTCAGCGTTAAAAATGAGCAGATTGTAATTGATGGCATAACCATTGGAAGTGTCACATGCTTTAACAGTTGCACGCTGTTTGCACCATCAATCTTTGCAGCCTCAATGAGCTCTCCCGGAATATTTTGGATTCCCGCAATGTAAATGATCATCATGTAACCTACCTGCTGCCAGCACATTAAAATGAGCAATCCCCAAAAGCCATATGCACCGGAGAAGGTAAGGGTTCTCTCCCAGTGAGCAAGTATACCATTTAAAAGAATCTGCCAAATATATCCCAGAACGATTCCTCCGATCAGGTTCGGCATAAAGAACACGGTTCTGAAAAAATTGGTTCCTTTAATTCCCTTTGTTAAAAGCATCGCTATGGCAAATGCCAGCACATTTATGGCAATCACAGATACTACGGTAAAAAGTGCCGTGAATCCTAATGCGTGTAAAAACGAATCATCGGAAAATGCTCTTATGTAATTATTCAAGCCGGTAAATTTCGCATTTGAAATCGTTGAAAACTCGCAGAAGGATAAGTAGATACCCATAATAAAAGGAACTAGAAATCCTATTGTAAATGCAACTAACGTAGGGAGCGCAAAAATCGGAAAATATTTTTTGATTGCTTTCTCCATTTTTCTTTCCTCTCTGAAATGACAAAATGCTTTAAAAAAGGGTAGGCAGCAATTGCCTACCCTAATAAACTATCAAGATCAATTAGTGTGTTGCAGCGTACTCGGTAGCCCATCCGTCAACGAATGCACTCTCAACGCCTGCCCAGTCACCGGTTCCCTGTGCATACTCAAGTAATGCAGAACCAACACCGTTCTTCCAGTTCTCAGAAGGCATGGTTGTGAAGCACCAGGTTACAGGTGTCTTTCCTGCAGCGGTGTAAGCAGCATCTGCCTGAATTAAGCAGTTATCTGCAACATATCCATCTGCAAAGGTATCAAATGGTGTAGTAAATCCCATAACATTTGCCATTGCATCACGACCTGTATCAGAGGTAATCACCCATGCAAGGAAATCAAGGGTAGCCTGCTGATCTTCAGCAGAAGCGTTCTTGTTTACACACCAGTAGTTCTCAGATCCAGTACAAAGACCCTGATTCTCTTCTCCCTCAACACCAATGTAGATTGGCATCATAGAGAAGTCATCAGCTGTAATGGTATATCCATTGTCTGGATTTGTAAGATTACCATACTCCCAAGTACCATTCTGGTAGAATACAGCCTCTCCCATACCAAACTCAGCCTCAGCCTCGTCACCGGTCTTGTTGGAAAGTAAACCTGCTGCACATGTAGAATCGGTAATGTAGAGATCCCAGATCTTCTTGTAATTATCAAGGTAGGTTCCCTTGATAGCATCGGTAGAACCGATTCCGTCAGCCTGATACTCATAGTAAATCGGAAGGTTTGCTAAGTGAGTCTTAAATCTCCAGTCAGAAGATCCGTCCATACCTGCTGATGTAAATGCACCAAGAAGGTTGTATCCGAACTGATCGTTAATCTCATCAAGTCTTGCCTGAATATCATCAGCAACTGCCTTTAATGTATCAAAATTGTTGATCTCATCAACAGAAGCAACAACTGCGTTATCCATTGTGCAGTAGCTCTCTAAGATTGTCTTGTTATAAATAATTCCGTAGGTTTCGATAACGTAAGCAATACCCTTTACTTCATCTCCCTCTTTTAAAGCATAATCGCTGCTTGTAAGGTGTGAGTAAACTTCAGAATCTGATAAATCTGCACAGTAATCTGTCCAGTTTGCAAGTCCTACCGGTCCGTTAACCTGGAATAAGGTAGGAGCTTCTGTCTTCTCCATCTCAGACTTTAATGTCTGCTCGTAGGTTCCGTCTGCTGCGGTGATAACCTGAACATCTACTCCGGTCTCAGCGGTGTATGCTGCTGCAAGATCCTGCCAAGCACCATCCTGCTCAGGCTTGAAGTTAAGATAATAAACAGATCCGGTTGCACCGGTAGATCCTGTTTCTACATTCTCAACTGTTGCTGCATCACTTCCGCTCTGTGTAGAAGCTGGTGCCTTTGTGTCTCCACATCCGGCAAGCATAGTAGCTGCCATTGCAGAAACTAATACTGCTGATACTAATTTCTTTTTCATTTTTTTCCCTCCTAAAATAAAGTACAAACATATGCAAACGTTACTGGTAATGTTCTCGGTAATGTTTCCGGTAACGTTTTCAGCAATCTAAGTATAATCACATTTTCCTTATACTGGCAATCCCTTTTTTCACATTTTGTATAGATTCATAAAATATCCAACCATTTTTTGTGCAAATACGACAATAATAATTTTCATATGTTGACATATCCTCTATATGGTGGTACTTTTACTACGTCAGCCGTAGTACGACAGTCGAAGCAACGATTGTCGTAGATACGTCAGACGTAGGAATAATGGAAAGGAGTAGTTACATGAATACGATCAGCAGCGATGTCATACGTGGTTACAACGACACAATGATCTTATTTTTTCTTTTGGAAAAACCCTCCTATGGGTATGAAATTTCCAAACAGATTAAGACATTAACGAATGAAAAGTATGTCATTAAAGAAACCACACTCTACTCTGCTTTTACCCGCATGGAAAAGAATGGTTATATCGTCTCCTTCTCTTCCGATGAAGAAAGTGGAAAACGAAGAACCTATTATCGGATTACCGATTTAGGCAGACAGTATTATGCCCAAAAATGTGCAGAGTGGAATCTAACAAAAGAAGTGATTGAGAATTTTATTCATAAGGAGGTTATAGAAAATGGAAGCTATTAGAAATTATTTGGAAAGCATGTTCCAGAATCTTCCCAACACTCCGGAAGTGCAGCGCGCAAAAAGCGAGCTCTGGCAGATGATGGAAGACAAATATACAGAATTGATCAACAGCGGGAAAAGTGAGAACGAAGCCGTGGGCACCGTAATTTCCGAGTTTGGTAACTTAGATGAGATTTCAGAGGTTCTTGGAATCCGCAGTGTTGTCCGCCAGCCACAAATGAGCATCAACAGAAGAATGGTGTCCTTTGAAGATGTAAAGCAGTTCTTAAGCGACTATTCAAAACAGACCATTCAGATCGGCCTGGGTGTTTTCTTATGTATTAACAGCGTCATCGGACCGATTTTCTTTGATGCAATTGGCGCACCGGACTTTTTGGGTGCAATCAGTTTATTTATCTTTATCGCAATCGCCGTTGGACTTTTCGTTCATCCTGCAATTATCATGAAGCGCTGGGACTTTTTAAAGCAGGAGCCCTGCTCCATAGATTTTGCAACGACAAAATATGTCCGTGATCAGAAGGAACACTATCGCACCACCTATGCTCTGCTTCTTACCATAGGAATCACCCTCTGCGTTATTTGCGTTGTTCCGGAAATTATTTTTGAAGAGTTTAATACCAAAATCTGGAACATGAATCTGGAGGCCCTCGGAGGTTGTCTGCTTTTCCTTCTGGTTGGAATCGGTGTATTTATGATTATTCTGGGCTGCCGCGTAAACAGCAGCTTTTCCTTCCTGCTTCAGCTCAATGATGCAACAACAGTTGGTGGCAACTTTGTTCCAAACCAGCATCCGGCCAAAAAATACAACAACAAAACGGTAGAAACCATTATGTCTGTTTACTGGACAACAATCACCTGTGTTTATCTTTGCTGGAGTTTTCTTACCTTTGACTGGTGGATTACCTGGATTATCTGGCCGGTTGCGTCAATTATCCATGCGGTAATCGACAGTGCCTACAAAGAATAGATAAGGAGGAATTGTAAAATGAAGAAAAGTATTTATACAACCATATTAGTAATACTCACCATATGCTGTATCATTGGCGGCACCATTTACCATGTGTTCGGGTGGCTTTCACACTCCTCCCTTATGCCATGGAATTGGGGAAGCTCTTATGAGAAATTAGATGAAAACAGAGAGACCTATGAATCCCAGCTGGATGCTTTTTCGGCTGTAAAAATCGATGGAAGCGTATTTGATATTACCATCGAAAGTGGCGATGGATACTATATCTCCTACGACTGTGTGTCCTATCTGGTACCGGAAATCCGCCAGTCTTCCTCTGATAAGACCTTAGAGATTATTCAGCCGAGGGTTCCACAGTTCAATGTTGGAATCCATAATAATAACTGTGAAATGACCCTTACCGTTCCAAGCGATTGTAAGCTGGACGACGTAACGATTCTTGGTGATGTGGGTGATATTGATATTAAAAATCTCTCCGGTGCAAACCTTTATATCGAGTCTGCTGTGGGAGATGCAAAGATCACGCATTGCAATTTTGACTTTAGCGACGTTTCCATGGATGTTGGAACACTGGAAGCAGAAAATTCCTTTTTGGGAATTTGTACTGCTGATTCCGATGTGGGTGATCTGACCTTCTCTTCCTGCGATTTTACATCTTTAGATGCAGGTTCCGATGTAGGTGACATCGAAATAGAACTGCAAAAGGACATCGCCCACTATGAGGTGGATTTAAGCTGTGATATCGGTTCCGTATCGGTAAACGGTAAGGACTGTAGAAAATCTTTCTATCAGACAGTGTCCGGAGGAAAAATTTCCAATTCAATTTCCGCAACCACAAGTACCGGAGATATCGAACTGAAATATTAAAACTCTCGTTTCGGTTTGTGCGCCTAAATGAATTTGCATATTTGAATCAGAACCCACTCTCGTTTGTAAAAAGCGTA
>JBJENM010000082.1:0-2677 GCA_051880175.1 Agathobacter sp.
ACGTTCTGATTCAAATAGCAAAATTCATTCTTAGGAACACAAATCCGAAATGGGAGAAATATATTACAAGAAAAGAATTTATTATAAAGGAAAGAAAAGAGAGAAAATATGAGAACAGATGTACATAAAATAAATGAACAGACGCCTCATCAGGACCTTACCGAAGGACTTATGATGTTTGCGGCTGGAACCTCAAAGGAATTCAATACCGGTGAGTGGAGAACCAATACACCGGTTTTTATTGCAGATTTGTGTAAACAGTGTATGCTTTGTGCACCGGTTTGCCCGGACTCCAGTATTCCGGTGGTGGATGGAAAAAGAGGAGAGTTTGACCTTGACCACTGCAAGGGCTGTGGAATTTGTGCAAAGGTATGTCCATTTGATGCAATTGTAATGAAGGAGGGAAGATAGTCATGGCAAGAAAAGATCGTATGTCAGGAAATGAAGCCGTTGCATATGCAATTAAGCAGATCAACCCGGATGTCATGCCTGCATTTCCTATTACCCCTTCTACCGAGATTCCCCAGATGGTGTCTACCTATATTGCAAATGGGCAGATGGATACGGAATTTATTCCGGTGGAATCCGAGCATTCTTCCATGAGTGCAACCATCGGAGCAGAAGCCGCAGGAGCGCGAAGCCTTACCGCAACGTCCTCCGCTGGACTGGCGCTGATGTGGGAGGAGCTTTTACTTGCAGCAAGTAATCGTATGCCCTGCGCCCTTGCTTTGGTAAACCGTACACTTTCCGGACCAATCAATATCAACTGTGATCATTCCGACGGAATGGGAGCAAGAGATACCGGGTGGATTCAGATTTATGCAGAGAGCAATCAGGAGGTATATGACAATTTTATTCAGGCTTATCCGATTGCAGAGGACCCGCGGGTACATCTTCCAATCATGATCTGTCAGGATGGTTTTATCACCAGCCATGCAGTGATGAATATAGAATTACTGGAAGACAGTGAGGTAAAGGATTTCGTCGGAGAATATGAGCCGGAAGAATTTTTGCTAAATCCGGGAAAACCAATTGCAGTAGGACCGTATTCCGTCAGCAACTATGCCATGGAAGCCAGAAAAAATCAGGAAGAAGCCCTGGAGCGTTCAAAGGAAGTCATTCTTGAGGTGGCAAAGAAATATGAAGCACTCTCCGGAAGAAAATACGGACTTTTTGAGGAGTACAGAACCGAGGATGCGGATTACATTATGGTCATCATCGGATCGGCAGCAGGAACCGCAAAGCAGGCAGTGGATGACTTAAGAGAGCAGGGGAAAAAGGTCGGCGTGATTAAGCTTCGTGTATTCCGTCCGTTCCCGGCAGATGAGCTTGCTGCTGCGCTCAAAAACTGCAAGGCAGTTGCAATCATGGACCGTACCGAAAGCTATAACGGCAATGGCGGCCCGCTTGGAAGTGAAATTACCGCAGGACTTTTCCGAAACAAAGTGATGATTGAGGCTGTAAACTATATTTACGGTCTTGCAGGAAGAGATTTTACCGTAACAGATGTATATGATATTTTCGCAGAGCTGCAGGATGCCATTGAGAACGGAACGAAGGTAGAGCAGTTTAAGTACATCGGACTTCGCAAATAATTTGGATTTGGAAAAGAACAGATTGGAGATAAAACATGAGCAGCTATAATTTGAAAGAGGTTATGAGTAAACCGGAGCGGCTTGCACCGGGACATCGTATGTGCGCCGGATGCGGAGCAACCATTGGTGTCCGCGCAGTACTCCGCGCATTACATGAGGGAGATCATGCCGTAATCGGAAATGCTACCGGATGCTTAGAGGTTTCTACCTATATGTATCCCTATACGGCATGGGAGGACAGCTATATTCACAACGCCTTTGAAAATGCAGGGGCAACCTTAAGCGGTGTGGAAACTGCATATAAGGCACTGAAAAAGCGTGGAAAGCTTCCGGAGGATGTAAATTTTAAATTTATTACCTTCGGTGGAGACGGCGGAACCTATGATATCGGTTTTCAGTCTCTGTCCGGAGCCATGGAACGTGGACACGATATGGTGTATGTCTGCTATGACAACGGCGCTTACATGAATACCGGTATCCAAAGATCCTCTGCAACACCAATGTATGCAGATACCACCACGACCCCGGTTGGCAGTCAGTCCAATGGAAAAATGCAGAACCGTAAGGATCTTGCAAGTATTATTGCCGATCACGATGTGCCCTATGTAGCACAGACCACATTTACCAATGATTTTAAGGACCTTCATATGAAGGCAGAAAAGGCCATCTATACCGAGGGAGCCTGCTTTTTAAACATCATGACACCGTGTCCGAGAGGCTGGAGATATGAGACTGCAGATATTATGAAGATCTGTAAGCTTGCGGTTGATACCTGCTATTGGCCAATGTTCGAGGTGGATCATGGCAAGTGGAGACTTACCTACGAGCCGAAGAAAAAACTTCCAATCGAAGACTTCTTAAGAGAACAAGGAAGATTTAAGCATCTGTTTAAGCCGGGAAATGAAGATTTGCTTGTACAGTTCCAGGAAGAGGTAGACCGCAGATGGGAAGATCTGCAGTATAAGTGTGCGAGAGAACACTGATTCTTTTTACTCCATTTCGGGAAAGTGTTCCTGAATGAATTTGCTTATTTGAATCAGAATTGTGGAATTTGGCAAGATTTGAGGTGCTAGAACTGTCGT
>JBJENM010000083.1:0-4102 GCA_051880175.1 Agathobacter sp.
TGCTTTGCCTCAATGGACATAACATTACAGGAGATATTGATAATCTTATCAAGGTGAATCAAAATGCTATTTTCACTCTGACCGACTGTGGATCAGGAAAAATAATTACTGGTGATCATACTACTGTGAGGGTAAATAGTGGTGGAACCTTTAATATGTATGGTGGCAGTTTCTCGGGACAAACTCGCGGAACACAGTTTATAGTGTGGGTTGACGGAACCTTCAATATGTACGGTGGCAACATCAGTGAGAACACCTTCATTTATGGTCAAAGCGAATCCGGTAGCCCGGTAAAGGTGTGCAATAATAGTGTATTCAATATGTATGGGGGAAGTATTTCACAGAACAAAGGAAGTCACTGTGGTGCCGGTGTGCAAAATTATGGTGGGTTCAACATGTCTGGAGGCACTATTTCGGGAAATGAAACGACTAATAGTCTAGTGACAGATGAAAGAGCAAATGGTGGTGGTGTATATAACAATGGAACATTCGCTATGAGCGGCGGAAAGATTTCCGGGAATAAAGCATATAGAGATGGCGGTGGTGTATATAATGATTCCAATAGTACCATTAACATGACTGGCGGAGATATTAAAGATAATAGTGCAGGCAGAAATGGCGGCGGGGTATACGATAATGGAACCTTATCTCTTTCCGGAGTTGTGACCATCTTGAACAATAAGGTAGGTTCCAATGACAATAATCTGTTCTTGCCCGCAGATAAAAAAATAACAATGAACGCCAATGTGCTTACAGGTGGTACAGGAAGTACAGGCGAAACTCATATCGGTGTGACAACAGCAACCCTTCCAGCAGATGGAAGTTCGGTAATTATCGCTGATATAACTGGTGATGTAGGAAGCGCAGCATGTGGAAACCGCTTCTTTAGTGATAATCAGGATTACAGGACTTTTGTACATATTACTGCAGATGCTACGACGGTAGAATTGGAAAAGAAACCGAATTCCGGTGGCACAAATCCTCCGGCTGGTAATACGAATCCTTCCGACGGGGAAGGTAATAATCAGGATGCCGGCAGCAATAATGCGGGTATGCCAAGTTCTTCCAGCCCTACCTATCAGATCATCAATGGTGCAAACAGTACCTGGACGGCAGGTGGTAGCGAAGCACTTACTATTCGTGGAAACGGAGAATTCTCTAAGTTTACGGGAGTAAAGGTGGATGGAAAGCTGATAGACCGGAGCAATTATACAGCACAGGAAGGCTCTACCATTATCGCGCTGAATGCCTCCTATTTGAGTACACTTGCGGCAGGAACTCACACCATTGAGATTGTGTGGACGGACAACTCTGCAAGTACTACATTTACAATCAATGCAAATACTTCCGACAATGGCAGTAACAGTAATACTCCTTCCGATGGCAGTGCATTATCGAGTGGCATAGACAAGAAGGATGATGTACCTAAGACCGGAGATAGTTCGCCGATTGTATGGCTGTTTGTTCTGGCAGGACTCTCAGGAACAGGACTGCTCCTTATCAGAAAGAAAGACAATAAGAGCCTGAAAATAGTGAGAAAATAACTGAAAAAATGACACGAGAAAACAATCATGGAAAAAGCGGGAGACTCCCGCTTTTTCTTCTAAGAAAATCGAAACAGAAGCGTTTGAATTTCCGGCTCCTATGCTTTGCGGTGTTTGCTCTTTCTGTGGCGGGACTTCTTGGATATGGCATCTTCTTTTTGTGGCAGAGCGCAAGTACAAAAAATACACACAAGGAATTGCAGAGCTTACGGGAAGGAGCGGGCACGTTTGCACAGTATGAGATGTTGCTTGATAAGAATAGGTTTCCGATAGCGGGTGTAGCTACTGTTTTTGCGGATATATACAAGGATATACCCACAGGGGAAGAGAGCAGCAAAGCACCGGAAATCTTACCAAAGTATCAGACTTTGTATGAGATGAATCCCGATCTGGCAGGCTGGCTTGTCATTGACGATACAATCATTGATTACCCGGTCATGCAGACGATGGAAGATGAATGCTATTATCTTCGACTTGACTTTTACGGGGAACCGAATCAGAATGGGTGTCTCATTCTGGATACGGACTCTACAGCAGGAACAGGCACGAAGGTCTGTGGTTATGAAAATGGGACAACGCCATCCACGAATCTTATCATCCATGGGCATAACATGAAGTCCGGGGAAATGTTCGGTAAGCTGATGCTCTATGCAGATGAAGAATATGCAGTGGAGCATAATATCATCCGTTTTGACAGTCTGTATGAGGAGCGGGAGTATGAGCTGATCGCAGTATTTTATTCACAGGTGTATTACGAAAGCGACAACGTATTCAAGTATTACAAGTTCTTTCAGGCAGATACCCAGGAGGAATTTGATGACTGGTATGAGAATATCAAGGCAATGTCCCTGTACGACACAGGCGTAACAGCGCAGTTCGGGGACGAGTTCATTACCCTGTCCTGTTGTTCCTATCATGTGGAGGATGGACGATTTGTGGTAGTTGGGAAGCGTGTGAAATAATGCAGTGTATAAGAAGTTAAAAAAGGGAATGGCAGGAGTGGCTGTTCCTTTTTAATATTGAAAAAAAAGCGGGAATATGATAATCTTAATTAATAAAAAATGCGGGAATGGGCAAAATAGGCATTATAAAAAATGCGGA
Source organism: Agathobacter sp. (assembly GCA_051880175.1). Lineage (GTDB taxonomy): Bacteria > Bacillota > Clostridia > Lachnospirales > Lachnospiraceae > Roseburia. The sequence goes on from JBJENM010000083.1 coordinate 2,646, forward strand.
AAGAAGAGATTGTCATGTTTAAACGTAAAATATACAAGAAAATGCTTGCGTGGAAACAAGATTCGGATGGGAAAACAGCCCTTCTGATTGAAGGGGCACGCCGAATTGGCAAGTCAACAGTGGTTGAAGAATTTGCCAAAAACGAATATAAAAGCTATATATTAATTGATTTTGTGAAGGCATCAAAAGAAGTAAGAGAGCTGTTTGAAGATGTATCTGATTTGAATTATCTGTTTTTGCAGTTGCAGCTACAATATAAGGTGGATCTTTATGAACGTAATTCCGTCATTATATTTGATGAGGTGCAACTTTGCCCGATGGCACGTCAGGCTATCAAGGCATTGGTTCAAGATCACAGATATGATTATATCGAAACAGGTTCGTTAATTTCTATCAAAAAAAATGTTAAGGATATTCTGATTCCCAGTGAAGAAAGAAGAATCAGCATGTATCCAATGGATTATGAAGAATTTTTGTGGGCCATCGGTGATAAAACAACATATTCATTGTTACAAAAGTGCTTTGAAAATAATCAGAGTTTAGGTGATGCGGGCAATCGCAAACAATTAAGACAATTTCGATTATATATGCTTGTAGGGGGAATGCCACAGGCAGTCGCAACTTATCTTGAAACAAACAATTTCCGATTGGTTGATGAAATGAAACGCGATATTCTCAGATTGTATGAATCTGATTTCGCAAAAATTGATTCAACAGGACGACTGGCCATGTTGTTTGATGCCATTCCGGCACAGTTAACTAAAAATGCGTCAAGGTTTCAGGCAAGTGCTGCGATTGGTGGAGAAAGGGCAGATAAAATATTAGAACTGATTGCCGAATTAAAGGATTCCAAGACAGTTCTGGTTTCGTACAATGTCAATGATCCGAATTCGGGACTTTCGAATACAAGAGATCTGTCAAGGTTTAAACTTTTTTTATGCGACACCGGGTTGTTTGTAACACTTATGTTTAAAGATAAGAATTTTACGGAAAATGATATATATGAGAGGCTGTTGAGTGATAAATTAAGTGCAAATCTTGGATATTTGTATGAAAATGTAGTGGCACAGTGTCTGGTTGCCAATGGTAATGAACTATTTTACCATACAATCATGAATGATAGTTCCAAACACAATTATGAAATCGATTTTATATTGGCAAGAAAAAATAAAATAGTACCTTTGGAGGTAAAATCATCCGGTTATAAGACACATAAGTCTTTGGATGTATTTACAGAAAAATTTTCGGATAGAATTTCAAATCGATATTTGGTATACACAAAGGATATGAGAAAGGAGCAGGATATTTTCTGCATACCGGTCTATATGGTTCCATATTTATAGTTAAAAAGAAAAAATTTTTAATTTGCAAAAATCCGTTATACGACTGGGCATGAAATACAATAAGATTATAAGGGAATTGGAGAAAACTACGATTATGGAGATTTTGGAGTATTT
>JBJENM010000083.1:4202-11718 GCA_051880175.1 Agathobacter sp.
ATAAGATTATAAGGGAATTGGAGAAAACTACGATTATGGAGATTTTGGAGTATTTTACAACGGAAAGAAAAGAACATTGGCTGTCGGAAATCAAAAAGAGCGACTGGGGCGCCGGACAGTTTTTAGCATCTCTGATCGAACAGGAACAGCTAAAGGATGCCGCCGGGGAAACCACACTGGTGCCGATGCTGGTGGACGGGGACAAGCTGGTTGCTTTTTGCACCCTTGCACCCTACGATGATATACAGCCCACGGAGCTGACCCCTTGGATTGGATTTGTCTATACGTTTCCGGAGTACCGGGGACACCGATATGCGGGGCTTCTTCTGGATTATGCCGAGAGCATCGCAACCATCATGGGCAGGGAATATGTTTATATCTCTACCAATCATGTGGGATTATATGAAAAATATGGCTATGAATTTTTCCGCATGGATAAGGATATGGAGGGAGAGGATTCCAGGGTATACCGGAAAGCTCTTGCAGTGGAGGGACCGGAAAAGGACCGCCGCATGGAAGCCGGTGGAGCATACAAAGGAGCGATTGTAGAAAAGGCGAGAAAGGATGCCGACCCCATTGCATACTGTGGATTCTCCTGCAATCACTGCTTCTTAGGCGAATGGTGCGGAGGCTGTAAATCCGTCTTTAGCTGCTGTTCCTTCGGAACCTTATTCGAGGGTGGAAAATGTCCGAACATGGTCTGCTGCAAGGAGCGGGGAATCGATGGATGCTATGAATGCGAAGAACTTGCAGATTGTAAAAACGGGTTTTATAAGGATGGAAATGACGGGGCAGTTGCATGTAAGGCCCAGGCAGTGTTCCTAAAGAAGCACGGGAAGGAAGCATTTTTACAGGTCCAGGATGCATTACATAAATCCTATGATTTCAAAAAGGTCCAGGAAATCTTAGGAGAAAACCTTGAGGATGCCATAAAAATATTAGAGTCTTACATCTAGGCCAAAAGACCGCTTTTGAAAGTAAAAACTACGAAAAAAAAGTAGAAAAATGGAAAAACCCATACTATAATAAATAGCAGAGCAAAAATAGCAGAAGCGGATTCTGGGAGGACATCAAAATGGCAGAAACAAACGAGAAGAAATACCGCTATAATGATATAAATGAGCGGTATAAAACGATGAACAAAATCTATATTCTGGCAATGAGCTGTTTATGGATTATGTATGTGGTGTATTTACTTTTAAAGCTGTCAAGAAAGGATATTCAGCCAATTATCGTTTATGCAAATATTGTGCTGATTCTGATTTTTGTATTCGGAAATGTATTTATATATTTTAGGGACAAGGCAAGCAAAAAATTCAAAACTGTTACGCTTATCGAAATCGGTATTGAAGTATTTTTGATCGGTGCCCAGACCAATGCGGAGTTTATCTATTTTACCATGCTGGGAGTTCTGGCTCTTCAGATACCATACTATGATAAGAAGAACTTCAAGCGGTGCTGTGTAGGTTATACGATTCTTTATACATTTCTTATTGTGGTAAGAACCATAAAGGGTATGGGAATCACGGATATTGACTCTCTGTGCAGATGTATTTGTATTTATCTGATGATTTATGTGTTAAACAGAGTGGCTGCAACCACAAGGGAGTTTAGCGATGATGCCCTGGGTTCAGCAGAGGAACAGAGCGGAAAGCAGAAAAGAATGTTCGATGGAATCCTCGGAGTATCCAAAACGGTTCAGACGGAAGCGGAAAAAAGCAACGGCATGGTAGACGAGCTGGTTCAGATTACAGAGACGGTAGCAACCAGCATGCAGGAAATTGCTGCTGCAGCGAATACAACGTCCCTGAGTATTGAAGAGCAGAATACCATGACCCAGACCATTCAGGAAGCAATCGAAAAGACCGGAGAGCGATCCAAAAAGATGGTGGATATTGCGGTAAGCTCCAATGAGAGTATCCAGGAAAATATCAAGGTTATGGATGAAATGAAGGAGCAGTCGAAGCGGATTGCAGAGACAAACGAAGGAGTAACGGAATCTATGACCAGACTCTCCGATAAGACAAAAGAGGTAGAAGAAATTGCCGGAATGATTTTAAATATTTCCGGGCAGACGAATCTTCTGGCATTAAATGCTTCCATTGAAAGTGCCCGGGCAGGAGAAGCCGGAAGAGGCTTCGCAGTAGTTGCAGATCAGATCCGGCAGCTTGCGGAACAGACGAAGAAGTCAACGGAAGAAATTACAAGAATTATCAATGAATTAAATCAGAATGCAGATGAAGTTGTAAAGTCTGTTGCAGATTCCGTGGATGAAACTGTTAGCCAGAATGAAAAGATTCTATCTGCTGCTAAGGCATTTGAGAATCTGAATGCAAATATGACGGAATTGATTTCAGACATCAATGAAATGGATCAGGAAATCTTCGGACTGTCTGAGTCAAACAATAAGATTATTGAAAATATTTCACATCTGTCTGCAGCAACAGAGGAAGTAACAGCAAGTGCAGAGCAGGTTCGGCAGATGAGCGAGGACAACTTAAGATATGCGGAGCAGGTAAAGGCTGCAATCAATATGATTGGCGATACAACAGATGATATGAAGCAGTATATGTAAAAAATAAAAAATGCTCCTGACTTTGAGTTGGGAGCATTATCTTTTTGGGAGGAAAAATGGGTCTTAATTTTCGAAAGAGTATAAAAGTTGCAGACGGAGTAAAGCTGAATATAGGGAAAAAGAGCGCCGGTGTTTCCGTTGGCGGAAAATACGGCGGAGTTTCCTACAATACAAAGTCCGGTGCCAGAGTGCGCGCATCCCTTCCGGGAACTGGGCTTTCCTATACCAAATCATTAAACAGTGTTGGGAAAAAGAGCAAATCAAAGAGTAAATCAAAAAACAGTACAAAGAAAACGGTTCAGACCATTCTTACGGTGCTTATTGTCCTTGTGGCAGTCATCTTCCTTGTCCATAAGAACTGGGATAAAATTTCTGACACTCTGGGGCTTCAGAAGCAGGCAGCAGTTACTGCAACTGCAGACAGCACAGCGGAAACAGATACCATAGTTGATGCAGCAGGAACTGCTTCCGGGGATTTGGGTATCTATGTGATTAATACGAATACAAAGAAGGTTCATGTGTCAACCTGCAGTTATGCGGATACCACCAGCAAAAATATGGAAGAAACAGATAAATCCTTAGAAGAGCTTCTTGGTGAAGGCTACGAAAAGTGTAGCAGATGCTTGAAATAGACGTTGACAATACCGGTCTTCGAAAATACAATAATCTAGAGAAACTAGGAGGAAAATGTCATGGCATTAAGCAAGAAGCCGGTAAACGGCATGAAGGATATATTACCAGCAGAAATGGAAATCCGTGATTATGTGACAAGCGTAATCAAGGAGACCTATAGAAGCTTTGGTTTTACCCCAATTGAGACTCCGTGTATGGAGAACATCGCCAACCTTTCCAACAAGCAGGGTGGCGAAAATGAGAAGCTGATCTTTAAGGTATTAAAGAGAGGCGAAAAGTTAGATCTTGAGAACGCAAAGGAAGAGGCAGATGTGGTGGACTTTGGTATGCGCTACGATCTTACGGTTCCTCTTTCCAGATTTTATTCCAATAACGCAAATGATTTGCCGACCCCTTTTAAAGCACTTCAGATCGGAAGTGTCTGGAGAGCAGACCGCCCCCAGAGAGGACGTTATCGTCAGTTTACCCAGTGTGATATTGATATCCTGGGAGAACCAAGTAATCTGGCGGAAATTGAGCTTATCACAGCAACCACAACCACGATTGGAAGACTGGGATTTAAGAATTTCGAGATTCGGATTAATGAGCGCCGTATCTTAAAGGCAATGGCTGCATACAGCGGATTTGCAGAGGAAGATTATGACAGCGTATTTATTACCCTTGATAAGATGGACAAGATCGGAGTGGAAGGCGTTGCAGAGGAGCTTGCAAAGAACGGATACCCACAGGAGTCCATTGATAAATATCTGAATCTGTTTGCACTTTTAGAAGAGAAAAAGGATGTAGCAGAAGGGGTAAGCTTCTTAGCCGAGACTCTGGGAGAGTATCTGGATGCGGATGTGGTTACAAACATGACGGAAATCGCAACCGCTGTAAATGCAACAAAGGCAGCAGAGTTTACCTTAGTGTTCGACCCGACACTGGTCCGCGGCATGAGCTATTATACCGGAACCATTTTTGAAATCTCCATGCCGGAGCTTGGAGCAGCCTGCGGTGGCGGCGGCCGCTACGATAAAATGATCGGTAAATTTACCGGAAATGATGTGCCGGCCTGCGGATTTTCCATTGGCTTTGAGCGTATCATTCTTCTTTTGATGGAGAGTGGATTTAAGATTCCGGAAAGCCCAAAGAAGGTTGCTTATCTGGTGGAGAAAAATTATCCGGCAGACAAGCTGGTTGATGTTATGCAGCAGGCTAAGGATGCCAGAGCAAATGGTCAGACAGTGCTTGTGGTTCGCATGAACAAGAATAAAAAGTTCCAGAAGGATCAGTTGATGGCTCAGGGCTATGAGGACTTTGTTGAGTTCTTTAACAAATAAGTGCTGCAGGAAATGTTAAGGACATGTTAGAAGTGATATCAAAGGAGATAAAAGGAATGACACAGTCAAGAACACACAATTGTAACGAGCTTCGCCTGTCGGATGCAGGAAAGAAGGTTACTCTTGTAGGATGGTTTGAGAATATTCGTAAGGTTAGTAAAAATTTAGGATTTTTAATTCTTAGAGATTTTTACGGAACCACACAGGTGGTTATTGAGACGGAAGAGATGATGGCAATCATCGACGGCATCAATAAGGAAAGCACAATCTCTGTAATAGGAGAGGTAAGGGAGCGCTCCAGCAAGAATACGGAGCTTGCTACCGGAGAGATTGAAGTGGTGCCGGAAAGCATTGAGATTTTAAGCAAGTGCAGATACAACGCACTCCCGTTTGAAATCAATCAGTCAAAGGATGCAGACGAGAATACCCGTCTGAAATACAGATATTTAGATCTTAGAAACCCTGCGGTAAAGAGCAAAATTGTTTTAAGAAGCAAGATTGTAGCAGAGCTTCGTCAGAAGATGAACGAGCTTGGATTCATGGAGATTACCACTCCGATTCTTACCTGCTCTTCACCGGAAGGAGCAAGAGATTACCTTGTGCCTGCAAGAAATCATCCGGGAAAGTTCTATGCACTTCCACAGGCTCCGCAGCAGTTTAAGCAGATTCTTATGGCATCCGGATTCGACCGTTATTTCCAGATTGCTCCGTGCTTCCGTGATGAGGATGCAAGAGCAGACCGTTCACCGGGAGAGTTCTACCAGCTGGATATGGAGATGGCATTTGCGACACAGGAGGATGTGTTTGCAGTCATTGAGGAGGTTCTTCCGCCTGTATTTGAGAAGTATGGTGTGTACACCAACGCTTCAAAGGCTCCATTCGTAAGAATTCCTTATCTGGAGGCTATGGACAAATACGGAAGCGATAAACCGGATCTGCGCATCGATTTAGTTCTTCAGGATGCAACAGAGGTCATGGCAGACTGTGGCTTTGGTCCATTTGAAGGAAATGTAGTAAAAGCGATCGTTGTAGACGAGTTTACCGCAACAAGAAAAGTAATTGATAAAATCTGTGCGGATGTTGAAATTGCAACGGCAAATAAGGCATACTGGTTCAAGCTTGACGAAAACGGAGAGCTTGTGGGAGGAATTTCCAAGTTCCTTCAGGATAGAAAGGATGCGGTTGTATCAGCCCTTGGCTTAAAGCCGGGAGACTTTGTGGGACTTACTGCAGGAAAGCTTCTTGCCGCACAAAAGACTGCAGGAGTTTACCGCAAGCTTCTTGGCGCTGCAAGCGAAAAGCACATGAAGCAGAATGCTTATGAATTCTGCTGGATTGTAGATTTCCCGATGTATGAGATTGGTGAGGAGTCCGGAGAACTGGAATTCTGTCATAATCCATTCTCTATGCCACAGGGTGGTATGGATGCCCTCTGCAACCAGGAGCCACTTTCTATTTTGGCTTATCAGTATGATTTGGTATGTAACGGGGTAGAATTATCATCAGGAGCTATTCGAAACCATGATCCGGAAATCATGATCAAGGCATTTGAGCTTGTGGGTCTTGGAGAAGAGGATGTAAAGGCAAAATTCCCTGCAATGTACAATGCGTTCTGTTACGGAGCACCGCCACATGGAGGTATTGCTCCGGGAGTGGATCGTATGATTATGCTGATCTGCGGCGAGGAGAGCATTCGTGAGATCATTCCATTCCCAATGAACAAGAATGCAATGGATATCATGATGGGGGCGCCGGCTGCAGTAGAGCAAAAACAGCTGGATGATGTGCATATTGCCATCGTTATGCCTGAGGAATAAAAAATACGGAGACAGAAATTTGAAGAACAAGTGGGATGTTATTTTTCGAATTGTGTTCGGAATCATTCTTGTAGCAATGGCGGTACTTCTGGGAATCACAGGGTACCGCTATAACAATATGAGCATTGCTCTTAACAAAATATCCAATCAGCTGTCCTATCTGGAGGATACCTCCAAGGTGATTGAATCCAATGTGGACAATCTGGAGGCGGAGCTGTCCTCCATCTTGCAGGAAGATACCAGTATGATTGAAGACTATTCGGTTCGTGTGACAGGCTGTGATTTTGCAAATGGAACTTATGATGTGCTGATTACCGTTGTTCCCAGGGAATATACGGATACAACGGAAGCGAGCATCTATTTTGGAACCACAGAGTATCGTCTGGCACTAAACAGATATGCATATCAAGGAACCGCATCACTCCCTATCGATACCTCTTACGATGGAAACATAACCATCCTGTTTGCGGATGGTAATAAGAAAAATACAGAGGTTGTCCATAGTTATGTAGGCTTCCAGACGATGGCTTCGGACATTTTGAGCGGAAGCACCATTGCGATGCCGGAATATGCGGATGGAGTGCTGAGTATTTCGGATGATGTGACGGTAAATCTGGATGGAAATGGACTGTATGAGTTTCAGACATTGTGTTATGTTGTGGAGGCGGATGATCAGATTCTTTACGCGCAGGATCTTCTGGAAGAGGATGCACAGGATTTAGAGGATGAGGCCGGTGAAGCAGAAGAGACAGGTGAAACAGAGAAAGACATACAGGAAAATGAATTGGACCAGAAGAAACTTTCCGTAGAGGAATTAGTGCTTTCTTATAGCCATGATCCGGTCTGGGGAGTAAGCAAAGAGTATGCGGTATCGGCAGAGAAGGAAGTTACTCCGGGGGCGAAGATCCGGGTGATGCTGGTTTCCTACACCGCCGAAGGATATCGATTTGAATATGATCTGTTTAACGGGGTACTTAAGGACGAACAGGAAGGCTTTGTAGAGTCAGCCGATTATTTTGCACCCCATTTTACAATGTATGATGAGAAAGGCGGGCGCTGGAATATAAAGTAAGGGATAGTTCAAGAAGTTTTTGAACTATCCCTTATTTTAATATCCCTTTTCGGAATTGTGTTCCTGAGAATGAATTTTGCTATTTGAATCAGAACGTTTA
>JBJENM010000084.1:0-2603 GCA_051880175.1 Agathobacter sp.
GGATTCTATCCTTGTTTTCAATCAGGATTACGAACTTGTTTCGCAATTACCTATTCTCTTTTTACAGAAAGAGCTTACTGTCAGCATTCTGATCTGGATCCTGGGTTATCTGCTGTTTGGCTTCTTTACGGTGTATCGTGTGGTGCTGTTTGTAGATATTGCAAAACAAAATCAAAGCTATCTGTTCCTTGCCGGATTTGGAATGTTGTTTGGACGAATCGGAGATGCTCTTGGAGCTTTAGGCGGAATGCTTTTCAAAGAGTATACGCTGTTTGCGGTTCTTGTGACGGTGGTGCTCTATAGCATTTCCATTGTACTGTTTTTTAAGATATTCCATACACTGTATTATCCCTCTGAGACTGTATTAGCTACGGAAAAGCCAAGTCATATCGCAGAATTTTCAAAGGAGTACGATTTCTCTCCCCGTGAAATTGAAGTCTTTTCGAAGCTTCTGGATGGGCATTCCAATGCAGAGATTTCAGCACTTCTCTTTATTTCAGAGAATACGGTAAAATTCCATGTCCGCAACGTGTTAAAGAAGACGGGAACCAAAAGACGCACCGAACTGATTGCTCTGTACGAATCTAAACAATAAGGAAATCCCCTCACACTTTTGTGAGGGGATTTCCTTTATCTACTAATCAATTTTCATAATCAGTTCTAATACTCGTTTTGCACAATGCTCCAAATCACTTCGGTCAAGGGCTCCAAGCTCCATTGCTTTTTTCACACGCTCCGGATAACCATTTGCCATCTTTACATCATTTCCTGCAAGAATTTCCTTGTAGTGCTCCCCTCTGGTCCACCAGTCGGAGGTTACCATTCCTTTAAATCCCCACTCGCCGCGAAGAATGTCCTCAAGAAGCTCCTTATTCTCAGAGGCGCGATGTCCATTGATGACATTGTAGGAAGACATGATGGTCCATGGATCGGATTCTTTCACAATAATCTCAAATACTTTTAAGTAAATCTCACGAAGCGCCCGCTCTGAAACCCGGGAATCGCTATGCTTACGGTTTGTTTCCTTGTTGTTGCATGCAAAATGCTTTACGGAAGCGGCAACATGATTGGACTGAATACCACGAACCATGGCAGCACCCATTTTTCCTGCCAAAAGCGGGTCCTCGGAATAGTACTCAAAGTTTCTTCCACACATCGGATTTCTATGGATATTTACCGCAGGAGTAAGCCAGATTGCAAGGTTATTCTCTTTTAATTCTTCTCCACCGGCTTTTCCCACCTTCTCAACAAGCTCGGTATTCCATGTGCATGCAAGAACCGTTGCACATGGCCATGCGGTTGTTGCAATGCCACACACATCTGCAAGACGCACCCCGGCAGGTCCGTCTGCGGTCATGACACTTGGCACTCCGTATTCCGGAAGATTTCCAAATCCCCAGGTGTTTGCCACTCCAAGATTTGGTTGTCCGCCCAATAATGAACACAGTTCACTTTCATCCATCTGTGCCACAAATTCATCTAATGTTATCTTTCCTTCTACAACATCCATCAGCGGACGAACCCCTTCTTTATATGGTTTCATAAGAAGGTATCTTTCCCTTGCCCGCTGCTCCGGAACAATTGCTTCCTCGGTTCCCGGAACCATTTTCTTTAAAATACACTCATTCGGATCGTTTGGTTTTCCCTGTGGCAATGCTTCATAGCTTCCATCCGCACACAAACGCTTTTCCAGCTGGGTTGGGGCACATTTGCTGGTAAGCTGCTGGGTAATTACGGTCTGTTCCACTTTTACCGTATAGACACAGGCTGCATCTGCCACATTGTTTCCAACCAGAATCTGATACTCTCCTGCCTCGAGAACATAGGCTGATTTTGCAATCTTTCCAAGATCATCAAAGGATGCCATACTGTTCTTTTCAAAGGAAAGGGTAAGCACTTCGCTCTCTCCTGCCTTGAGTTCCTTTGTTTTTGCAAAAGCCATAAGTGATCTTGCTGCTTTTCCAAGAATTCCCTGTGGGGCTGCAGCATAAACCTGAACCACTTCTTTTCCCGGGACGTCACCGGTATTTGTTACCTTTACCTCAAGGACAATATTTCCATTTTCTTCCCTTGCAGATATCGTCTCCATGGAAAACGTCGTATAGCTGAGTCCATATCCGAATGGATAGCAGACCGCTTCCTTATCAAAGGTCTCAAAATAACGGTATCCAACGAAAATGTCTTCGGTATAGTTCACATATTCATGGGATTCATGGAAGCCCTCTGTAGATGGATATACGTCCATGCTTTTTGCATAGGTGTCTGATAATTTTCCGGATGGATTTTTTACGCCGCAAAGAATTTCAGCCGTAGCAAGACCGCCCTCCATTCCTCCCTGTCCGGCGTTAAGTGCTGCAGATATCTTATCGTTTTCCTTGATCCATCTTGTATCAATGATTCCACCGATATTAAGTACTGCAACGACTTTATCAAAACGTGCGGTTACCTTTTCAATCATTGCCTCTTCTTCCTTGGAAAGGTAGAAATCTCCCTCCGGAAAGATCTTGCCGGAAATCTGAGGCATGGTAACCTCTGATTCCCATGGATTGTACTCTCCGTCGTACTCGATGCTGGAGCGGTCCCATCCTTCCCCGGAAAAACGG
>JBJENM010000085.1:0-2598 GCA_051880175.1 Agathobacter sp.
CAGCTTCAAATTGCGGATTTTTCATGCGAATTGTATTATTTTGAAGAGTGGATTTGGCGGTGTACCTAAATATTTGCAATTTCTTAGGTACAAGCTAAAATTGACCCGGCGAAAACATACAATCGACCATAAAAAACGCTTAAAATGCCGCTTTTTTCATAGATTTTAGGTACTGGAAGAAAATCAACCGGCGAAATAGTACAATTTGCCAATCAAGCATGAATCAGAACCCACTTTCGCTTGTAAAAAGCGTATGAAACGTTCTGATTCAAATAGTAAAATTCATTCATAGACATACAGAAGGAAAAGGAAAATATATGAATTGAAATAAAGGGGAAAGAACATGGAACAGAAATGGATTAAGGATGCATATGAAAAAATCATTGAAAAAGAACGTGTAGTTGCCAAAAGAAGCCGGGGTAAGATTCCCTACACCACAAAGGAGAATGTTTTTGATGATCATACAGAGGATATCTGCTGGTGGACCAATGGATTCTGGGGCGGAATGATGTGGCAGCTCTATGCCGCAACAAAAGAGGATTTATTTAAAGAAATCGCGATTTCAAATGAAGAAAAGCTGGATGAAAATCTTTTAAGTCATCAGGGCATGGACCATGACAGCGGATTTAAATGGCTTCCCACGGCGGTAGCCCATTATCGCCTGGATGGGGACGAGCATGCAAGAAACAGGGGACTTCTTGCAGCAGACAACCTTGCGGGAAGATTTAATCCGGTGGGTAATTTTATTCGTGCCTGGAATAACTGGGACGGAAACGAGGATGGCTCCTTTGCCGGACGGGCAATCATCGACTGTATGATGAACCTGCCGCTTCTGTATTGGGCCAGTGAGGAGCTTCATGATCCAAGATACGCTCAGATCGCAATGCGCCATGGGGATACCGCTGCAAAAAACTTTGTGAGAGAGGATGGCTCCGTAAAGCATATTATTGAATTTGACCCCTATACAGGAGAATATCTGCACTCCCTTGGAGGACAGGGCTATGGTCATGGCTCTTCCTGGACGAGGGGACAGGCCTGGGCAATCTATGGTTTTGCCCTTAGCTTCCGTCACACAAAGGAGAAACGTTATCTGGATACGGCGGTAAAAGTGGCAGACTATTTTATTTCCTGCATCCCGCAAAGCGGACTTATTCCTGTGGATTTCTGCCAACCAAAGGAACCGGCCTATGAGGATTCTACCGCCGCTGCAATCGCAGCCTGCGGGCTGCTTGAAATCGCAGAACATCTGAAAGAAGCCGGGGATAAGTATAAAGAGGCAGCACTTCAATTATTAAAAACGCTCTACGATTGCCGCGTAAACTGGGATGAAAATGCAGACCAGCTGTTGGAAAAATGTACGGCGGCCTATCATGATAAGGAGCATGAATTTACCATCATTTACGGGGACTACTATTTTATCGAGGCAATCTGGAAGCTGATGGGCAAGGAGCTGCCGATCTGGTAAGCCTCTGGCAGGCGCATGAAACCTGCTAGACCCAGCGGCCCGGTGTAACTCCGGTAGCAGCGGAAAATACTTTGGAAAAATAGGAAGTATCCTTATAACCGGTTTTGCGGGCAACCTCTTCCACGGAGTAATAGCCGGTGGAAAGAAGCTGTTTAGCCCGTTCTATACGGATTCTTTTGAGACAGGAGAAAATCGTTTCTCCTGTCCATTTTTTATATTCACGGTTAAGATAGTCAAAATGATAATGATACAAATCCGAGAGCATATCTCCGGTTATTTCCGATTCATAGTTCTGCTCCAGATAACCCTTCAGATCGTTTAGGGTAGCCTGTACTTTGAAGGGAACCAGAGACTCGGAAAGCGCCACACCTTTGGAAAAATCCCAGGAAATTTCAAACAAAAGTTGGACAAGAATAGACGAGGCGATTGTCTTTGCGTAATCATTTCTGCTGCGAAAGCTTTCCACAAGCCGCTTTAGAAGGGGAAGAATCCGGGCAATCTGCTCATGGGATGCCAGATGATAGAATTTTGGGAAAATACACGCATCGGAAACCGCACTGGGAGGTGTGTCCAAAGAATAGGTCGCAAGTGCTTTGTTCCAATGAAAATGGACATAGTAAAACTGACATTTGCTGGATTTCCTACCGAAATGCACATGGCTGGGATCTAATAGCAGAACGTCATTTTCTTTTAGCGTATATTCGGTGTTCCCCTCGGTAAGATAAAGCTCACCGGAGCGAATCACGTATAAAATGTATTCCTCCGACTGCCTTTTAAAGTGAACGTAAGGCGGGCGGATATGCGCCATATCCGCATCGGATATGGTGGGAAGTGTTGTAAGGGGTAAGATAAAACCAATGGACTCACTCATAAAGGCACCTCTTATATTCTTTCAAATTGTACGCTGATTTACAATGCTAATTTTCATATTTTAACTGTATTATAGCATATTTAAAAAATAAAAAGTCGCTAAATTACCAAAACAGATCAGTTTCATTTCTTGTATTCCACAAAAAAGAGCATATGATGTTAGTCAAGAAGTTCATATTAAAACTCTCATTTCGTAAAAGAACTCCTGAGAATGAATTTGCATATTTGAATCAGAACGTTTAAAAAGCGTCGGCACTTAATGA